>NZ_FQUI01000004.1 GCF_900129175.1 Marinitoga hydrogenitolerans DSM 16785 | reverse complement strand
TTTACTTTACCATTTTCTCTTACACTTTCCATTACTCTTAAATACTTTTTTCCTTTCACCTTTGATATTTTAACGAACATCATGCCATCTCCTTTTAGTGGTTTTCATATATATTATACCACTAAAAGTTAGTAAAATCAATAGTTATATGCAAAAATATCATAAAAAGTTAGCCACACACTTTTTCGACTGACCTAGATTTACACACCTCAAATACGCATTTTACCGTCCAATTTTTTCATTTTTCCTTAAATTGCTGTCAAACTCGGGAGAATTCTTCTTAAGATGGAAATATTCATTTTAATTAATATATGAGGCTTCTTATTTTGATAGAAGCCTCATTTTTTATAATATAAAAAAGAAATTATAAAAAGAAAAACGGGATAACGGGATGGATTTTTTATTCATCTAATAGTTTCCTTACAATTTCATTTGCTTTTTGTGGATTTGCTTTTCCTTTTGTTTCTTTCATAACCTGACCAACAAAGAATCCAAATAATTTTGTTTTTCCATTTTTATATTGTTGATATTGTTTTTGATTATTTTCAATAATTTTTTTGACAATTTCTTCTATAACTGAATCATCATCAATTTGTTCCAAACCTTTTTCTTTAACAATTTCAGAAGGCATCTTTCCACTTTTAAACATTTCAATAAATACATCTTTTGCTATTTTTGTTGAAATCTTTCCAGAATTTATTAATTCTTCTAATTCTTTATAATGCTTTGCTTTTATTTTTACGTCTTTTAATTCAACATTATTTTTATTCATTTCTCTCATTAAATCTGTGATTATCAAATTACTTACAAATTGTGGATTTTTAACAATTTTTGCAGCTTTTTCAAAGTAATTTGCTAAATCCTTATCACCTGCTAAGATTTCAGCATCATATTCTTTTATTTTATATTCATCAATAAATCTTTTTGTTTTTTCATCTATCATTTCAGGCATTGTTTTTTTGATTTCATTAATTTTTTCTTGAGTAACGATAACAGGCGGTATGTCTGGTTCGGGAAAATACCTATAATCAGCTTCTTCTTCTTTTGATCTCATAGAAAATGTGGATTTTGTAGAAAAATTCCATCCTCTTGTTTCTTGGGGGATGTTTTCACCTTTTTCCATTAATTCTATAATTCTATTTCTTTCATATTCAAGTGCTTTTTCAACAAATTTAAAAGAATTAATATTTTTTACTTCAACTCTATTACTTTGTATGTTTTTTTCTAAATCTGTTATTGAAATATTCGCATCACATCTTAAAGCACCTTTTTCCATGTCTCCAGATGATATTTCAGCATATCTTAAGATATTTCTCAATTTCTCCATAAACTTTCGTGCTTCTTCTGGAGATTCTATATCAGGTTCTGTTACTATTTCAATTAAAGGTATTCCACTTCTGTTATAGTCAACAAAGCTATATGATGCATTTTCTAAGTCTTCGCCAGCATGAAACATTTTACCTGAATCTTCTTCAAGGTGAATTCTGTTAATACGTATTTTTTTATCATCTATTTCTATATATCCATTATTTGCTAAAGGATGAAAATATTGTGTTATTTGATAACCTTTTGGCAAATCAGGGTAGAAATAATTTTTTCTATCGAATCTCGAATATTCATTTATATCAGCATTTAAAGCGATAGCTGCTTTAATACCAAGATTTAATGCCTCTTCGTTAAATACAGGTAATGCGCCAGGTTGTCCTGTGCAAACAGGACAAATATTTGAATTTGGTTCACTTTCAAAAGCATTTGCAGAACAGGAACAAAAAGCTTTTGTTTTTGTTAATAATTGCGTATGGATTTCGAGTCCTATTGTTGTTTTATATTTCATTTAAAGCACCTCCGGCAATTCGAGAGTTCCAAATATATCTTCAAATTGTTTAGCTATTCTTAGTAAGTTTGCGTCATTTAAAGGTTTTGATATTAAATGTATTCCGAATGGAAGTTCATTTATTTTACCAGCAGGAATGCTAATAGCAGGAGCTCCAATCATATTTGCTGGTATTGTAAATAAGTCCATTAAATAATATTGTAAAGGAGATTTTAACTCACCAATTTTAGGTGGTAATATTGGTGAGGTTGGAGTTAAGATAGCATCATATTCTTCAAAAGCTTTTGTGAAATCTTGATTTAATAAATTCCTTATTTTTGCAGCTTTTGCAAAATATGCGTCGTAATATGCAGAACTTAAAGTAAATGCTCCCATAAATATTCTTCTCTTTACTTCGAGTCCAAATCCTTTATCTCTTGTTTGCATATATGTCTTTTTTAATGCGTCATTTTCAGTTCTTAAACCATATCTCATACCATCATACCTTGAAAGATTTGAGCTGGCTTCTGAAGGTGCGATAATATAATATATGGAAACAGTATATTTTAAATGAGGAATATTTATTTCGTCAATTTCAACGCCATTATTTTTTAGTATTTGAATTGTTTCTTTAAATTTCGATAATATATCTTTATCAACGCCATCTAATTCAAAAACCTCTTTTGGAATGGCTACTTTTAAATTATTTAATTTTTTGTTTAAGTTAGATGTTAAATCCCAGTTTATATTCAATGAGGTAGCGTCATTTTCATCCTTTCCACTCATTATTTCAGTTGTAATTGCAGCATTTTCCACATTTGAGGCTAACACACCAATTTGGTCTAGAGATGAAGCAAAGGCTGATAACCCATATCTTGAAATAGCGCCATATGTTGGTTTGAATCCAACAATTCCACAAAAAGAAGCTGGTTGTCTGACGGATCCGCCGGTATCAGAGCCTAAAGCAAAAGGGACTATTTTAGCAGCAACTGCAGCAGCAGAACCTCCACTTGAGCCACCAGGTATTCTTTCTAAATCCCACGGATTTTTTACAGGACCGAATGCAGAATTTTCATTTGAACCACCCATAGCGAATTCGTCTAAATTTGTTTTTCCAACTACTGTAAATCCAGCATCTAATAATTTTTGAACTGCTGTTGCTGTATATGTTGAATTATAATTTTCAAGGATTTTTGATCCGCAGGTGTTTTTTGTTCCTAAAACCTGTATATTATCTTTAACTAAAAAAGGTGTTGAGTAGAATTTTCCATTTTCATTTCCTTTTATTATTTTGAATTCTAATACAGCATTTATTTTTTTATTTATTTCTTTTGCTTGTTCAATATTAAAATTAAAATTTTTCATTTGTTCCCTCCTCTTTTCAATCTTTTAGTCACATAAATTACTGATTATATTACCATCTTGTTGTAATGTTGATTCCACCCACTTTTGGTATTAAATTTAATTTTTTCAATATTTCTCTTTTGTCTTCTGTTAAATAAATTCTTGAAATTTGAATTAAATTGCTTTCCATGAATTTATAAGCGGGATATCTTTCAAAAACTTCATCAAACCTTAGAATGTCTCCATTATAATCCAATATAGACACATCTGTTGATAAAAATTCTTTTGGATGCATAAGAGCTAATTTATATGGGGTATCAATGATAAATAACTTTTCAAAATTATCGAGTATATATGACAATTCTTGTTTTTCTTCTTTTGATATTTCGGTATTAATAGTTTTTTTAATATTTTCTTTTAATTGTTTTAAAACGTTTTCAGCTACACTAACGCTTATCACTGAAGGATCAAGACCTGTTGTTGAAAAAGGAATTTCTATTAATAATTTCCACAAGTCTCTTGATTTTAATCTTTTAACCAAAATATAGGCTTTAGCAATTTTATCCGCTTTTTGCATTAATTCAGGGTTTATACTAAATAATTCATTTTCTTTCTTTTCATATAATTCTTCGTATACCATCTCAATTTCGTTAATTATTCTTTGATCTGTTAAAGATGTAAATTTGTCAAGATCACGAACCCTTGATTTTAAATCAAGTATATCATCAGCAAGTCTTAGAATTTCTTGAATCATTTGATCAGCGGCTCTTGATGTTTTATGGAAGTAAACGTTTTTGTACATCATAAAACGTGCAAATAATACGGTATATATATTATCTATAATTTTAATGTTATAACATAGTTTTTCTTTATTATTAAGAGTTTTTATTGATGCGTTTCTTATTATTCTATCTAAATCACCAGTCCCAAAATCTCTTGTTCCAGCATAATATGAATCTCTTAAGACAAAATCCAATCTATCTGCCCCGAGTGGCCCCTGGACAATATTAAATTCAGGGCTACCTCCTGTATTTTCTGCTTCGAATAATTCATTTATCATTGTCATTACATCTTTTAATCCATCTTTTATAGATTTTTCATTGTCTTTTATTTCTCTTTCAACTGTTAAAGACAAGTCTTTTAAAAAATCTTTTTTTGTTCTTGGATCGTTTAGCTTTTTATATACATCATATGCCTGATCAATTAATTTAGTGTTTAATATTTTTTTTCTATATTCATCATGTCCATCAGTTAATCCCATTCTTTTATATATAACATCATCAAATTGATGGCTATATGGTCCATGTCCTAAATCATGAACAAGTCCCGCAAGTCTTAATATTCTTGTTTTTTGATGATTATTTTCAAAAAGTTTTTTAGCATATAAACCCGCAATATGCATAACTCCTAAAGAATGCGAAAATCTTGTATGTGTAGCACTTGGATAAACATATTCTGCTCCAGCTAATTGGCTTAAATATCTTAGTCTTTGTACTAATGGTGTATCAGCTATTATTATTTCTAAAGGATATATAAAAATTTCTGAATAGATCGGATCTCTAGATACTTTGAAATATAACTTTTCCATAATTTTTTAGCCCCCTATTAAAAATTGTATGTCGAAAATTAAAAGCCATATGAATGAAATTAAGATTAATGCTAAGCTAACATAAGCCAGTATTTTCCAATATTTATATGAAGTATATGTATCAGAAACAGAGGTTAACCAACCAAATGTAAACCCTGTTACTAGTCCTCCAATATGGGCAAAGTTATTTATTCCAGGGGATGTGAAACCTAAAAATAAATTTATTATTATAACAGGCAGTAGTGCGGTTCCTGTCACAGGTTTTAACATTGGTGGAGTGTCTTCTCTAAATCCCGCTCCAAATAATAAGCCAATTAATCCAAATATAGCTCCACTAGCGCCAACAGAAAATGAATCTGGAATAAATATTTGAGTTAATAATGAACCACCAATACCAGAAGCAAGATAAATAGTTATAAATTTATGTGGGCCATATACCCTTTCTACAATATTGCCAATATAATATAATGCATACATATTAAAAAATAAATGCAGGAATCCTCCATGAACAAACATTGCAGTAATGAATCTAAAATATTGATGAGAAATAATTATTAATTTTCCATACTGTGCCCCTGCAAAGATGAGGGTATAGACATTAGAAAAAGCACGAAATCCTCCGCCAAAAACAAACATTAATACAAAAACAACAATATTTAATGTAAATATTTTTTGCGTTACATTGTCAAAGTTAAAAAACTTTTTTATATATTCCATTTTTTCACCTCGATCTTGAATGATAAATTGCCGAAGCAGATGCTCCCAATATTCCCGCATCTTCAACTAACGATGATAACAGTATTTTAAAAGAATTTCTAAATGATGGCATTAAATAAAAGTTAACCTTTTCTATTATAGGATCCAATAGAGATTTACCTGCTTTACTCATGCCTCCACCGATTATAATCATTTCTGGGTTAAATATGTGAACAAAATTTCCAATAGCTTTTGCTAAAGCATCAGTGATTTTATCTACAACCATTTTTGCTACAGGGTCATTATGTTCTAAAGCCATGAATACATGTTTTGATTCAATGTTTTCAACTTTTCCAGCAAATTCTACTATTTTATTTTCAGGGATTTTTGCAGAAAATTCCTTTGCCCATCTGGCAGTATTTCTTGCTGAAGCAATTGCTTCTATACATCCTCTTGAACCGCAACCGCATAACGGTCCGTCTGGATCTACAATAATATGACCCAATTCTGTTCCAATTCCATCTTTACCTGTTATTAATATTCCGTGTGAAACAACTCCTCCTCCTATACCTGTTCCTAATGTCAAAGCAACGAAATGTTTTAAACCTTGAGCTGATCCGAAATACCATTCGCCTAAAGCAAAAGCATTAGCATCATTTTCCACAAATGTAGGTATCTTTAATTTTTCGATAATAATTCTTGAAAGTTCAAAGTTATGAAAAGGTAAATTTGGAGCATATCTTACAATACCATGATCTCTGTCTATTGAGCCAGGTGAACCTATACCAATACCTTCAATTTTATCCATATTATTTTCGGCTACAATTTCTATTGTTTTTATAATGTTTTCAGCTACTTTTTGGGCGCCGAGGTTGGCTTCAGTTGGAATTGCAACTTTATTTATTATTCCTTTATCTTTTGATACCAGGCCTGTTTTTATTTCAGTTCCTCCAAGGTCAACACCTATTAAATACATTTTTTCCTCTCCTTTCGTAATCTCTTAATTGTAATTTTAACATGTTTATGTAGTATAATAAAGCTAGAGTAACTAATATTTTTCTTATTATTTATTATTGAGGTGATTTTATGAATATTGGTATTATTGTTGCTGCAGGGAAGGGAGAAAGAACAAAATTATCCTACCCTAAACAATTTTACCAGATTTTAGGTAAAAGTTTGTTAAGAATTGCATTAGAAAAATATGAATATTCAGAATTAATTAATAAAATAGTCGTAGTGGCTAATGAGGAGTTTATGGAAGAAACGAAAAAGGAATGCTATAATCTTAACAAAGTATATGGTATAATTAAGGGTGGCGAATCACGACAAGAATCCGTTTATAATGCTTTAAAAAATATATATAATAACTTTGGGTTTGATGTGTTGTTTGTTTCTATACATGATGCAGCAAGGCCTTTTGTTAGCATAGATAAAATAAATGAAGGTATAGAAATTGCAAAAAAATATGGTTCTGCAATTTTGGCTTTGCCAGAAAAGAATTCTGTGTCTCATGTTGTTGGAGATGTTATTGATAAAATATTGGATAGAAATGAAATATTTTTGCATCAAACACCACAAACTTTTGATTTTCATAAATTATACAAGGCATATACAAATTTTGAAAATGAACTGAAAAGTTTTACAGATGATGCAAGTATTTTTCATAAGGCAGGAAACTTTGTTAGAATTATTTCTGGTGAGGAATATAATGTAAAGATAACAACGGAATTTGATTTAAAATTTGCAAAGTGGTTGATAAAGGAAGGTAAAATAAATGCTTAAAATAGGCGCGCATATGAGTACTTCTAAAGGATTTTACAAAATTCCAGAGGCAACAAGAAATATTGATGGAAACACTTTTCAAATATTTTCTCACAGTCCAAGAACATGGAAAGTTAAACAGCCAAAAGAATCAGATATAATTAAATTTAAAGAAAAAATGAAAGAGTTTAATATATCTTTTGATGATGTACTTGTTCATTCAGGATATTTGATAAATCTTGCTACACCAAACGATGAAAATTGGAAAAAATCAATTAATTTAATGACAGAGGAGTTAAAGATAACAAATATGTTAGGAATTAAATATTTTAATGTTCACCCAGGATCACATCTTGGTGAAGGAGAAAAGTATGGGTATGATAGAATAGCTAAAGCATTAGATATTATTTTAGAAGAGTTAAAGGGTTTAAATGTTGTCATTTTACTTGAAAATGTAGCAAAAAAAGGTGGCAATATTGGTTGGAATATAGAACAACTTGGTGAAATAATAAAAAGAAGTAATTTTTCAGATAAATTAGGAATTACATATGATACATGTCATGGATTTGATTCTAATTATGATATTAGAGATAAGGATGATGTAAAAAGATTGTTAGATGAAATAGAGAAGTATATAGGATTAGATAAGTTTAAAATGATACATTTGAATGATTCTAAATTTCCATTGGGTGCTGGTAAAGACAGACATGAATTTATTGGTAAAGGTGAAATCGGATTAGCAGGATTTGAAACATTTTTATCTTTTGATGAAATTGTTAGATTGCCGATGCATCTTGAAACACCTGGTGGTGATGAAGAACATGCTGAAGATATTAAAGTAATTAAAACAATATTTGATAGTAACAAAATCAAAATTCAGTAAATAGGAGGGATGGAGTATGACTGACAACTTCGAGATCTTCGATGTTGAAGAGGAGAAACCAAAAAGAAGTAAGAATTTTTTTAAGAGGATCACCTGGTTAGTAGTGATATTGTTGATTCTGGGATATTTAAGTACAAGTATTTATCAAGTAGGACCATCTGAAATGGGGTTGGTTTTAACTTTTGGTAAATACACATCAAGCACGGGACCGGGAATTCATTGGCGTTTACCATATCCGTTTCAATCACATAGGATAGTTGATATTAAAACTTTAAAAAAAATAGAGATAGGGTTTAGAACGGTAAATTATAGAGGACGAATTGAATATCAACCAGTGACACAGGAATCTTTAATGATAACGGGTGATGAGAATATAGTAAGTCTTGAAGCTGTTGTGCAATATAGAATTGCCGATCCGGTAAAATTCGAATTTAGGGTTTTGAATGGTTTTGATATGGTTAAATTTGCAACAGAAAGCGTTTTAAGAGAAATGGTAGCTATTAATCCAATTGATAATGTTTTAACTTCTGAAAGGGATAGAATCGCTATGGAAACTGCAGCAAAGGTGCAAAAGATATTAGATAGTTATGGCGCAGGAATTAAAGTAGAAAATGTTTATTTGCAAGAAGTTGCTCCTCCAGATGAAGTTGTTAAAGCATTTGACGATGTTAATAGTGCAAAACAGGATAAAGAAAAATTCATAAACGAAGCTAATAGATATGCTAATGATGTTATTCCTAAGGCAGAAGGTCAGGCTCAAAAGATTTTAAGAGCAGCTGAAGCTTATTCTTATGAAACTGTTGCTATTGCTACTGGTGAAACAAAGAGATTTAAAGCTATGTTGAAAGAATATAAAGCAGCAAGAGATATTACAAGAAAAAGAATAATTTTAGAAGCTATTCAGGATTTATTAGAAAATTCAAAACAGAAAATAATTGTTGACAGTTCTGGAACACTTAAACTGCTTAATTTACCTGAAATAGGTGGTGGTACAAAATGAAAAAAAGATCAAAATTAATAATATTAGGAATATTTTTAGTAGTAGTAATATTATTTGTTTACACTTCTTTATTTATTGTTAATCAAGAACAACAAGCAGTTGTGTTAAGATTTGGACAAATTCAAAAGGTTGTTACAGAACCAGGAATAAGGTTTAAAACACCTTTTATCGATAATGTTGTAAAATTTGAAAGAAGACTTATGTTATATGATATTGAACCAGAAAGAATAATCACTGCTGATAAAAAAACAGTTATTGTCGACACGTATACAATTTGGAGAATAAATGATCCAAAAACATTTATAGAGAGTATGAGATCAGTTCAATTAGCTTTAACAAGAATAGATGATGTTGTGTATTCTAATGTAAGGGATTTAGTTGCTAAATATACTTTAGATGAGGTTTTATCAAAGAAAAGAGAAGAGATGTTAAATGAAATAACCAAAAGAAGTAGTGAAAATTTAAGGCAATTTGGTATTGAAATTGTAGATGTAAGGGTAAAAAGAACAGATTTACCACCAGATATTTCAAAATCTGTATATAATAGAATGATGGCAGAGAGATATTCTATTGCTGCACAAATAAGGGCAGAAGGTCAAAGAGAATCTGAAATAATCAAAGCAGAGGCAGATAAAAAAGTAAAAATTATAGTTTCTGAAGCAGAAAAAAATGCAGAAATAATAAGAGGAACAGCAGATGCCAGCGTTATTTCAATATATGCAGAGGCATATGGTGAAAGTCCGGAATTTTTTGAATTAAGAAGAATGGCTGATATTTATAAAAAATCATTTAAAGATGGTATGATATTATTATCACCAGATTCGCCAATTTTAAAATATTTGTATGAGGGAAAATAGATGAAAAAAAGTTTAATACTATTAATAGTTTTAACTTTATTTGTTTTAAATTCATGTTTTTATTCTCAAGAAAAAGTAGAAATAACAATTGAAGGTGACGTTGCGTCACCTTCTTTTCCCATTAAAATTGGTGTTAATTTGGATAATTATGAATTAAAATTCTTTGATGAAAACAATAATGAAATAAAATATAAAAATGATGGAAATTATTATTATTTTTTAAATTTAAAAGAAGGAAAAAACATTGTTTTTGTTCAGGTTTTTTCTAAAAAAAAGAAAGTAAGCGAAAAAAAGATAACTATTTATTTTGACAATACTCCACCAGATATAGCATTTTTAAATTATTTTATAAAAAGTGGGGAGTTATACATTACAGCATCTTCACCCGCAACAGATTTAAAAAATTTTGTTTTAGAAAATGCTAAAGAAAAATATAATTTCAATATTAATTTAAAAATCCCATTAAAAAAGAATATGGGTATTATAAAATATAATCTGTATGCAGTTGATACTTATAATAATAAGTCTAAAACAAAAGTAATCGAAATAAATACTAATAATGATGAAAAGCCGAAAATATTGAATACAGATTTAAAAATAGCATTATTTGGTAAAACAAATATTAAGATATCTGATGATTGGACACCAGTAGAGAATTTAAAAGTGTTATTAAAAACAGATAGAAATAGTTACTCATTAATTAATATAGATGAAGTTCTTTCTGAAGAATCTAAAGTAGGAACGTTAATTGTTATAGATAATGGTGATAACTATACAGAAAAAAAAGTAAATATAGAATTAGAAAGAAATATTCCATCAATGGCTAAAGGTAATCCAAGATTGATAGATTTTTCAGTTGATACTTTTGGATGGGATTATGAAACTGATGTTGAGTCATATATTGTGGAAACGCCATATGATTATGGTTGGAAGCAGGAATTAGAGACTAAAGCAGCCTATGCGAGAATTACAGACTCTAATGTTGCAATGATTAGAAAAAAGAGTAAGTTTGGGACATTAAGTTTTCCTTCACGACCAACCATTAGATTTTCTGGGACATTTGTACATCTGGTGAGAAATATTCTTGATTCATCAGAGGAAAATCTTTATTTGCCACAAATAAATTCAGAATTTTTAATAGGTGGTCAAACAATATTAGGCGAAAAGAGCATAGTTATGGTTGAATCGGGAAGTATTTTGAAATTTGTTTCTAATTCTAAATTAGTAATAAAAGGATTGTTTTTCATTATGCCAGGGGCAGGAAAATCCTTGATTAGTGGGAATGGTGAAATTATTGTTGATGGTGGAATCTTTATTGCATCAAAAACAATTTTTGATAAGGTTAGGATAGTAGGGAATAATGCTAAATTAATATATTTGGAAGACTCGGAATTTTTAGAAGGTTCCGATTTGCTTTCTGTAAATGATTTTAGAATATGTTTGTATAATACATTAGGATATAAAAGTAATTTAAATTTACATAATGCCGAAGAAATATATATTAAAGAAAGTACATTTAACACATTAAATTTACAAAATGTAAATATTTTAAAGTCGGATAAATCTTCTTTTGTTAATTTGAATATTAATGGATTAAGTAAAATATTTTTAAATAAAACGAATATTAAAAATATAAAGCAAGATGGATTTTCATGGTCTAAAATAATTAATTCAAATGTTGAAAAAATAAATATTTCAGATTATTCAAGAAGTGAAATATTTAATACAAATATTACTACAATTAGTACCAATACCAGTGTGGTGATTCAATGAATCTTGATAAAATATTTAGAGAATTGGATTTAAAATCGCCTAATAAATTTCATTCACCAACTCATGGGACAACATTCCTTATAGAGATATCTAAATTATTAAAAGGTGAAAAAAAAATCTTAGAATTAGGATCCGGAATAGGTAGTGTATCTTTATCTTTAGCTAAAATCTATAGTAATATTGAAATTATAGGATTTGAGTTGCAAAGAGAACCATATGAATATTCTTTAGAAAATTTAAAAAATAATAAATTAGAAAAAAGAGTAAGATTTATAAATGATGATATAGAAAATATATCAAAATATATTGAATGTGAATCAATAGATTGTATAATAACAAATCCACCGCATTATTCAAGCAAATCGTTAATAAGTCCTTACGAGGAAAGAAAAGTGGCAAGGACTTTTGATAAAGAGAATTTAGAAAAATTTTTTAAAGCAGCAAAATATGCGTTAAAAAATAAAAAGAGATTTATTTTTGTATACCATCCCGTTCATTTTATGAGTTTTTTAGATTTAGCAAAGAAACATAAATTTATGCTTCAAGAAATGTATCTTGCTTATGGGAAAAAGCATACAGAATGCCAATTAATAGGAGGTATTCTAAGAAAAAATGGTGGTGAAAATTTAAAAATACACCCCCCTGTTTTCTTAAAGAATTCAAATGATTTGAAGGAGGAAAAGGATGCTTATAACATTTGAAGGAATAGAGAGCTCTGGTAAATCCACATTATCAAAACAATTAACAAATTATTTTAAATTAAAAAATTATAATGTTATATGGAATAGAGAACCTGGTGGGACAGAACTTGGTGAGAAAATTAGAGAACTCCTATTGGGTAATTATAATATTTGTCATGCAAGTGAGGCTCTTTTATTTGCTGCTAGTAGAGCGCAGTTAGTAGAAGAATTAATTAAACCAAATGAAAATAAAATTATTATTTTAGATAGATTTGTAGATTCTTCAATTGTTTATCAGGGTTATGCAAGGGATTTAGGCTGGAAAGAGGTTTATGAAATAAATAAACATGCATTAGATGGAATAATGCCAGATTTAACAATTGTAGTAGATATCTCTGTTGAAACGTCTTTTAAAAGAATGGAAAATAAAAATAAAGATAGAATAGAAAGTGAAGGAAAAGAGTTTTTCAAAAAGGTTAGAGAGGGCTTTTTGAAATTAAAAGAATGGTTTCCTGAAAGGAATATTGAAATAATAAATGGTGAATTAAGTTTAAACGAAGAATTTGATATTTTATTGAATATAATAAAAAAGTATATTTAAAGAGGCCATAAATTTTTTGTGTATAAATAACAAACTAATACAAATAGGTAACTTAATTCTTAAATAAAATTAAAAAGAATTAAAAAAGCGTCAGTTTAAACTGACGCTTTTTTAAGGGATGCGTTTAATAATGATCTATGATTTTTTTAAAATTTTCAATGTTATTTATATCATCGGGAATATTATAAAAATAGAATTCAAATTCTGGGATAAGTTCATAATTCCAGAATATGGGTTTTAATAATTCATTTTTTACATTTGTTTCAAAATAATAGTTGGAAATATATTCAGATAAAATAAAAAATTCTTTGTTATTATTATCAAAAAATACAAAATCATCTTCAAATAGTTTATGCAATCTATTTATTATACAATTTAATTCTTTTTCTTCTAAATTATTTTTAATTTTGATATTTATGAAGATAAATTCCTCATAATTTTTGAAAAAATCACGAGCTTTCTGAATTAAAAAATTTTTTGAATAAATATTATAATTGTTTATAATTTCAGTTTTTCTTAATAACAACGTTTTAAGGTTTAATTCTTTTTTCATTATAATGGCTTTATATATAGAAGCTATAAATTTTGAATAATCTTTTGCCATTTTTGTTATATTGTCATCAAAAATATTTTTATCACTATAGTTGTCAATATTTAAAAATCCAAAGTTTTCATTATTTATTAAAATAGGAACAGATAAATAAGATTTTATATTTAATAAATTTCCACCTTTTATAAGTAATTCAAGCTGTTCTGTTGTTTCTGATTCTATTTTATTTTTTACAATATTGGTGCTATAAAATCTATATTTAAAAATATTATTTTTTTTAAAAACAATATTTTTTAGAATATTAAAATCATGTCCTTTTGCTGCTATATATTTGAAATAACCATCATCATCCCTTAAAATAATGCTTCCTGTTGTTAATAATGGACTATATGATAATACTTTTGATAAAATAATATCAAATATATTTTCCATATCATAAAAATCATAAAAATTCTTTTTATCAATTAAATCAATAATTTTTAGATAAAATTCTATAAAATTACTATTCATTTTTAATCATCCCCCGTATTCCGTTGTATATCCTCTAAAGCCATTATTTAAGGTATCTTACTTTATTTCATCTAATATATTCTCTAGAGTATGCCATGCAAGAGTAAAACATTTAACTCTTATAGGAAATTTAGATATTTCGGAATATATGCCAACATTTCCAACAATATTTTCATCAAATTCCTCGCCTTGTGCCATTTTTTCAACCTCTTCTAAAATTCTTTCAGCTTCGTCTAATGTTTTTCCTTCAACAGATTCACATAAAAGAGCAGCAGATGATTGACTTACAATACAACCATGGCCACTAAATCTAGCTTTTTTTACTATATTATTTTCAACTTTTAAGTATAAGGTAATTTCATCGCCGCATGATAAATTTTTCCCATCTTCTTTCATAGTTGCATCAGGAATTTCACCTTGAAATTGAGGATTTCTTGCATAATCTAATATAATATCAGAGTATAAATCTTCTAGGCTCATTTAAACCACTCCTTAATATATTTTATCCCTTCAATTAATTTATCAATTTCTTCTTCTGTATTGTAAAAATAAAAACTTGCTCTACATACGGATTTTGTATTTAATTGTTTTAATAATGGCTGGGCACATAAATGACCGCTTCTAACAGCTATCCCGAATTTATCGCTTAAGATTTGAGCAACATCGTGAGGATGTACATTGTCGATATTAAAACTTATAACAGAAGACGTGTCTTTAGAAGTATATAGATTAATATAATCGAGTTCTTTCATTTTGTCAATAGCGTATTTTGTTAGTTTTTTCGAATGTTTTTTTATATTTTCCATACCAATTTCATTTAAAAGTTCAATAGCAGCTTTTAAACCAACGGCACCACCCACATTTGGAGTGCCAGCCTGGAATTTTTCTGGTAATTCTGCGAAATCTGTATTTTCTATACTAACCCAATTAATCATTTCTCCCCCGTATTGAAATGGTGGAAGTTTTTTTAAGAATTTTTTCTTTCCATAAAAAACACCTATACCCATTGGTCCTAACATTTTATGTCCCGAAAAAGATAAGAAATCAATATCTGTTTCAATAACATCTATTCCAAAATGAGGTACTAATTGAGCGCCATCAATATGAACTAATATGTCTTTTTCATGAGCATATTTTATTATTTCTTTTATAGGAATAACTTGACCAGTTACGTTTGACATTCCTGTAATGCTTATTAATTTTGTATTCTCGGTAATGTTGGAAAAAAATTTATCTAACTCAAAAAGACTATTTTCTGGATTATAATAATTTACTTTAAAATTAAAAATTTTTGATAATTGTTGCCATGGAACAAAATTAGAGTGATGTTCTATTGTAGTTATTAAAACTTCTTTATTTTCTAACCAGTTACTTTTGCCTATTGAATAAGCAAATAAATTAATTGATTCAGTTGTACCTCTTGTGAAAATAATCTCTTGTGTTTTAGCGTTTATAAATTTCGCAACAGTTTTTCTTGCATTTTCATACATTTCAGTTGCTTCATTAGAAAGCAAATGTGCTCCTCTGTGCACATTTGCGTTATGATAATCATAAAAATCTTTAATAGCGTTAGTGACATTTGTTGGTGTTAACGTAGTTGCAGCATTATCAAAGTAAATTATTTTTTTTCCATTTATTTCTCTTTTAAGAATTGGAAAATTCTCTATCAAATCTTTTTTGTATAACATCTCTTAATTCCCCCACTATTTTAGAATTATATTGTTCAACAAATGAAATTGCAGGTTCGAAAATGCCGGAAGCTATTTCTTTTTTTGCTTCGCTTTTGCTATATCCTCTTGTCATCATGTAGTATAGTTGTTCTTCTTCTATACTTCCAATACTGGCAGCATGACCAGCATTTACATCATTTTCATCAACATATAATGAAGGATAGGCCATTACACGAGCTTTATCAGAGAGAATTAAATTAAAATCCTGTTCTCCAGCATCAGCATCTTTTGCACCCTTTTTAATATCTAAATTTCCTCTAAATATAACTCTTGAAGAATCCATTAAAACACCATGTCCTAAAATGTGACCGAATGTTTTTGGAGCATAATATCTTATTAAATAAAACATATCGATGATTTCTTCATCCTGAGTTAAATAGTAAGGATAAATGTTGACATTACCTTCTTTATTGGCCATTCGTATAACAATATGTGGAGCATTTACCTTTCCTCCGATATTAATATCATACATTGTTAATTTAGCATTTTCACCGATATCAAAGAAAATGTTATCAGTAGAAATATCATTATTAAATAAATTTATATTTATAATAGTTAATTCAGAGTTCTTTTTTAATTTGCCTCTTAAAGAAGCAATTTTTGATGAATTTCCGTTTGATTTAACAAATCTGATTAAAGTAGCTTTACTATTTTCTTCTAAATTAATTATCCCTAAATCATATAATGGATTATCTTTGTCTATTATAGTTTCGACAGTATAAATTTCATTTTCCTGTTTATTTGAAGTTTTTAAATAAAAACCGGAATTAAAAAAAATATCGGACATTAATAAAAATTTTCTATGTGAGCCATCAAAATCCATATCTTTTAAAATTAATATTCCCTCATCGTCTAAATCATTTAAGCTTTTTAAATTTTCAGAAATTAAAGAGTTAATTTTTGGTCTATATGGTAAAGGATCAAAGCCATTTAATTTAGCTCTTTTCCATTTTGGAAATCCTATTTTTTTATATTCTTCAAATCTATTTAAACGAAATTCATTTAGTTTTTCGTTATTAATATATTTTTTTGATTCTTCTATCTCAATTATACCATATTCTTTATCTGATTTTATTTGTGGCACTTCCCATTCTGTAGCGGTAAAATTGTTGTGACTTAAAACAAGTGCTTTTTCATACATAAATACACCTCCGGTTCTGTTTTTGTTTTTATCCTATAGAAGATTCAACTTCTAAGTTAATCAATTTATTTAACTCAAGTGCATATTCTAGCGGTAATTCTTTAACTAACGGCTCAATGAAGCCTCTAACAATCATGTTTTTCGCATCTATTTCAGACAAACCTCTTGACATTAAATAATATATTTGTTCTTCGGATATTCTTCCAATTTTTGCTTCATGTCCAACATCAGCATCATCAGTGAAAACCTCAATTAATGGAACTGTATCACTTTTAGATTTGTTATCAAGCATCAATGCATTACATTCAACAGAAGATTTAGCGCCTTTTGCATTTTCACCAATTTTTACCCAGCCTCTATAAAACGCCCAACCACCGCCAATGCTTATGCTTCTAGCATTAATGATTGAACTTGTATATGGTGCAAGATGAAAAACTTTTGATCCTGTATCTAAATGTTGGTTAGGACCGGCATATGTTAATGTAACAGAACTATTTTTAGCCCCTTTTCCTCTTAATATAGTCATAGGGTATAACATAGTTTTAAAACTGCCCAAAGAACCAGAAACCCATTCCATTGAACCATCTTCGTCTACGATAGCTCTTTTGGTATTTAGATTATATGTGTTTTTACTCCAGTTTTGAATAGTGGAGTATTTCATTTTAGCCCCTTTTTTTACATATATTTCAACCATACCAGCATGTAAATTAGTTACATTATAAAATGGTGCAGAACAACCTTCGATGAATTCTACTTCTGAGCCTTCATCTGCGATAATCAATGTATGTTCTAATTGACTCATTCCTGGGTTGTTCATCCTGAAATATGCTTGTAATGGCAAAGGAACTTTAACCCCTTTTGGAACATATAAAAAAGAACCTCCACTCCATAATGCTCCATGAATAGCAGCATATCTATGATTATGAGAAGGAACAAGTTTCATAAAATATTCTTTTACTAAATCTGGATATTCTTTAACAGCAGTTTCCATGTCAACGAAGATTACACCAATATCATTTAATTCTTTTTTTATGTGCTGATAAACAACTTCAGAATCGTATTGGGCACCAACCCCAGCTAAAGCTTTTCTTTCAGCTTCTGGAATACCTAATTTTTCAAATGTATCTTTTATTTCTTCTGGTACATCATCCCACGAATTTGATTTTTTAGCATCGGGTTTCATATATGCTACAATTTTACTTAAATCTAAATTCCTTATATCAACACCAAAATGTGGCTCATGATAATTTTCAAAAATTTTGAAAGCCTGTAGTCTGTGTTCTAACATCCATTTTGGTTCGTTTTTAGCTTCTGAAATTTCTCTAATAACCTTTTCATTTAATCCTGGAGGTGTTTTATATGCGTATTTGGCTTCATTTCTAAAATCAAATTTTGACTGATTTATCATTAAATCTTCATAATTTATTTTATTTATATCTTTCATATTACCACTCCTTCACAGTATCAACATCCACATATTCACTTAATATAGTATAGCCTTTTTCTTCGATTTCTTCTGCTAATTTAGCATCACCTGTATAAACTATTCTTCCATCAACATAAACATGAACAAAATCTGGATGTAAATATTTCAAAATTCTTTGATAATGAGTAATCATTAATATACTCATATCTTCATTTTTAAGCTTTTTAATAGCTTCAGCAACATCTCGTAAAGCATCAACATCTAATCCAGAATCTATTTCGTCGATAATAACTAATTTTGGTTGTAAAAAGAATAATTGCAATATTTCACTTTTTTTCTTTTCTCCACCTGAAAAACCTGAATTAACATATCTATCTAAAAATTCTGGTTTTATATTAATCTCTTCACATAATTTGATTAATCTTTTATTTAATTCTATAGGTGAAACTTTTTCTTCAGAATGCATGTGCCTATATGCATTAATTAAAAATTGTCTCATTTTTACTCCTTCGATTTCTTGTGGATGTTGAAAAGTTAAAAAAATCCCTTTTTTAGCCCTTTCATTAGTATCTAAATCTAATATATTTTCACCATTAAACAATATTTCACCATCAGTAACTTCGAATTTTGGAGATCCCATAATAACATTTGATAGTGTAGATTTCCCAGAGCCATTTGGTCCCATTAATACATGTATTTCACCGGGATTGATATTTAAATTAACACCTTTTAATATATCTTTATTGTCTTCAATAACCTTTGCTTTTAAATTTTTTACCTCTAACAACATTTCAATTCCTCCTTTTTTTGTCGTATTTATTCTAATGTTATTATACTAAAATAGATAAAAGAAGTCAATTTATATTTTGTACATTTTGTAACTAATTATAGCATTTTATATTAAAAAAAGCCTTTCGGCTTTATATATATTTTAATAACAGTTCTATTTTTTTCTCATCAAATTTTGTTATCCCGTTTTTGAGATTTGAAAGCGTAATAATATTAAATTTTAAGATAAAATGTTCTTTTAATTTATATTCAATGGAATTATTATTTTCTGGTTTGTATATACTCAATTTATTCTTATCAAATGCTATAAGATAAGTAGATAAAGCAGAAGAAATAGAGTTTAATTCATATTTTTGTAGATGGCAATAAGCATTATTTACTATTAAAAAATGTGGATTTTCCAATCTGATATCCATTAATTGATATAATATATCTGATGAATTATTTAAAAAATAGAATTTGGTAGTTTTAAAATAAAAATAGTCACTGTTGTTGATAATTTTAATGGTATTTTCTTTTATCATATATAACTCTTTTTTAAATAAAACAATAATAGGGATATCAAAAATCTCAGCTATTTCGGAAACATAGCGTATATATTTTTTTGAGTAATTATTTAAGGTTATTATACCTATTTTATTTTTGAATTTTATACTATTTTTGAACTGATTTATTAAATCGGTTATATGTTTTAATTTAAAAAATTTTAAAGATAGGATACCAAAATTTATAAGATAAAAATGAGAATCGTTATTTGACATATGAGATATGTCTCTAAAACTGTTATAATAATTGTGCTTTACTCTATTGAAAAGCCATTTTTCAATTAATATATCAATAATATTTCTCATTTAAATCACCAACTTTTTTCAAGAAAAAAGATAATTTATTGTGCAGCATATTTCTATAATAACCATGCAACATTATAATATTTTCTCTTCTTTTTTTTATTTCAATATAAGCGTAAGGTGAATCTTTAAAAACAGTATAATCATTTGCATCTGGAAAGAAATAAGATATTTCGTGAGTTTCTTTGAAAATTTTAAATAATAAAATAGGAATTTTTACAAGGAACATGTTTGAAATAATAACATTTAATAAATAAGTATATGAAGACTTGTTTAATAAGTCAATTCTTAAAACGATTAAATCAGCATTTCTCATTTTAGCATAAAAATAGTTTTCAAATTTGAAGCTTTCATGTTGTAATAAAAAAAGTATTTTATATTCATCATTTAAGTTAATTAATCTGGTTTCAAAAGAGATTAAATCTTCTTCAGATAATCCATTAAAAATATTAACATGATCTTTATTTAAAATGACAGAAACCCCACTCTGGCCCAAAAAAGACCATGAGTGGGAGGTTATATTTAAATTCACATTAGCATTTTCAAATTCCATTAAGTGAATAGGAGCGCCGGCAAAGATTTTCAAATTTTCACTTCCATTTAATTTTTGTTTAAAAACACCTTATATGCATAATATGTTTCATATAAATCAGCTTTTGAGGCTAATTCATAAGGCGAATGCATCCCTAAAAGGGCAACTCCCGCATCTATAACACTTAAACCTTTTTCTGCGAAAAATTTGGCTATTGTTCCGCCACCACCTTGATCTACTTTTCCTAATTCCCCACTTTGCCATATAACTCCGTTCTCATTAAAAATTTTTCTTAATTTTCCAAAAACTTCAGCATTAGCATCATTTGTTGCAGCTTTACCTCTTGCTCCGGTATATTTAGCGATTGCTATTCCAAAACCTAATTTTGGAGCATTAGCAGGGTCGTGAACGTCTTTAAAGTTTGGATCAAATGCAGCAGAAACATCTGCGGATAACAATGTTGAATTTAATAATGTATCGTCTATGTCTAATTCTATATTAGTATTTCCCTGTAGTTTTAATAATTTTTTCAATACAGTAATCCAGAAATGATGTTTTGCTCCGGTGTTTCCGTCACTTCCAATTTCTTCTTTATCTGTTAATAATATAGCAGCACTTCTAATTTCAGGTTCGGATTCTATTAAAGCTGTTAATGCTGTATAAGAACATATTCTATCATCATGTCCATAAGCAGCAATTAATGATCTATCTAATCCAACATCTCTTGTTGGTAACGAAGGGACTACTTCTAATTCAGCAGAAATGAGATCTTCTTCAATAATTCCATATTTTTCATATAATATGTTTAATATATTAAGTTTTATACTATCTTTTATTTCTTCTTCATATGAAATGGAGATTGTGCCCATTATTAAATTTAAATCTTCCCCTTTAAATACTTCTGAAATATTTCCTTTTCTTCTATCTAAATGTGGTAGTAAATCAGAAATAACGAAAACAGGATCATTTTTATCATCACCAATTGAAACATCAACCTTTGTTCCATCATTTTTAATAACAACCCCATGTAATTCAAGAGGTATGTTTAACCATTGATATTTTTTTACTCCACCATAATAATGAGTTTTTGCCATAGCTATTCCAGAATCTTCAATTATTGGTTCTGGTTTTAAGTCTAATCTTGGAGCATCTAAATGAGCACCTACAAGACTTATTCCATTTGTCAAACTACCTTTTATTTTAATTGCAAATAAAGATTTTGAATTATTTACATAATATATCTTATCACCATCTTTTATTGAACCTTTTTCTAAAAAGTAATTTAAAGGTTTAAAACCTTGTTTTTCTAATTCCTTTACAGTATAGTCAACAGCTTTTCTTTCTGTTTTAGCATAGTCGATAAATGTTTTATAACCGTTTGCATAATTATCTATAATTTTTCGATCTCGTTTTTCCCATACTGAAATTTTTTTTCTTGTGAGTTTTTCCTGTAATTTTTTAATTTCCACGTATTTTCACCTCCAGAAGTATTATTATAAAAATATTTACAATTAAATTGTATCATATTGTTGTTTTTTTTCAAAGTGTGTAAAGCAGTTCATAAATTATATCATTGATTGTAATTGAATTTATTTATAATATACAGCTAAAAATAGAGGTTAAAAAAAATAAAGTTTTTTAGTATAATAATATTACATTAATAAAGTGAATGGGGGGATTTGATGACAGAAAAGATGGATAGAGAGATTACACTTGACTTGGTGAGGGTGACAGAAGCGGCAGCTTTAACCAGTAGTTTACATTTAGGGATGGGAGATAAAAATGCTGTAGATCAAGCAGCTGTAGACGCTATGAGAGGTATGCTTGATTATATAGAAATAAAAGGCACGGTTATTATTGGTGAAGGAGAAAAAGATGAGGCGCCTATGTTGTATATTGGTGAAAAGGTTGGCACATGGAATGAAGATGATGATGAATATGATATAGCTGTTGATCCTATTGATGGAACAAGACTAGTTGCTTTTGGATTACCCAACGCAATAAGTGTTATGATATTAGCTGAGAAAGGGAAATTGGCCTATTTGCCAACTTTTTATTCATATAAACTTGCAGTTGGTCCAGAATTAAAAGGTTTGTTAGATATAAGGAGTTCTATAAGAGAAAATTTAAGAGTTGCAGCAGCAGCTTTGAAGGTTCCTGTAAGTGAGATAACTGTGGTTGTTTTAAATAGAGATAGGCACAGTAGAATTATTGATGAAATTAGAAAAGTAGGAGCCAGAATAAAATTGATAGGTGATGGTGATATAGCAGCAGCAATAGCTACCGCAATGCCTGATAGTGGTGTTGATATATATATAGGTATAGGTGGATCACCTGAAGCAGTGTTAGCAGCAGGAGCATTGAGGACTTTAGGAGGAGAGTTACAGGTACAGTTATGGCCACAATCCGAAGAAGAAAAAGGAAAATTAATAGAGGATGGATGGAATCTAGAAAAGGTATATTATACTGAGGATTTAGCAGGTGGGGAAAATGTATTATTTTCGGCAACAGGAGTAACTGATGGAGATTTTTTAAAGGGTGTGCATTTTTATAAAGGAAAAGCTATTACTGAAAGTATAGTCATGCGTTCAAAAACAAGAACAATAAGAAGGATTACAACATATCATGATTTACAATATAAAACGATTAGATTGAAATCTACAGAAGGAGATTTAAAGCTTTTGAATATAAATAAAAAACGAGAAGATTATATGGGGGGAGGAATATGATCGCCTTTTTTACAGATTGGGGTAATGATAGTTATTATGTAGGTGTGTGTAAAGCTGTAATGAAAAGCATAAATAAAGATGTTGAAATAATTGATGTTTTACATGAAACAAAAAAATTTGATCCAAAGGTTAATGCTTATATTTTACACAGATTTTCAAAAGACTTTCCAGAAGGAACTATATTTTTAAGCGTTATAGATGCAGGTGTTGGAAGCAATAGAAAACCTATTATTATGAAGGCGAAAAAAAGAAATTTTTATTTTATTGCGCCAGATAATGGACTTTTAACATTAGTTGCAGAAGAATATGGTATAGATAGATTAATTGAAATAAGCAATGAAAATTATTATTTTAGAAAAAGGTATTCTACAACATTTCATGGTAGGGACATTTTTTCTCCAGCGGCAGCTTATCTGTCAAAAGGCGTTCCTATAGAAAAATTAGGTAATGAAATTGATATTATCAACTTGTTCAGATATAAAACACCAGAAATAAAAAATGAAAGCATTGAAGGAGAAGTAATTTTTTTTGATACTTTTGGTAATGTTCAAACAAATATACCATCGGAATTAGGTGAAACGTTGTTTAAAAAAGATGATGAAGTGATTGTTCATTTTGAAAATAAAAAATTTAAAGCATATTATGAAAGAGTTTTTAGTGATGTTTTGCCTGGTGAATTATTGATACATCCAGAAAGTTCAGGATTTTTAGAGATAGCTGTTAATCAAGGAAATGCTAAAGAACTTTTAAATTTGGATTCTGAAGGAGTGGAGATTGTATTAAAAAAAGAAAATTATTAGGCTGGGATTTATCAGAAAAGATATCCATTATACATACTGTAATATTACTTTTCTTTTTCTATTTATTTAATATGTGGGCTTATTGGTATTTATTACCAATAAGCTTTCTGTCTTTATATTTCAGCATATATTTTTTAATAGAAAAAAAACTTTTAAGAATACTGCATAAAGGAAATGCTTATAATACGAAATATTACAATCTTGAATATTCAGGATTATTTCGTGAATTGGATGAAATGATTAGGACTTATTCAATATTATTGACTAAAGAGAGAGAAGGCTTGAGAGAATATTATGAAAAATTTAATGCTATATTTGATAGTATTGGTTCTGGTTTATTGGTGTTTGATGAAAAAGGGATTTTACAAAAGTCCAACCAAAAAGCGAAAGAAATATTTCATAATATATCTTTGAAATATGGAATGCAATTATCGAAGATTATTATTAAAAGTGGGATAAAAATGACTATAGAATCTGGAATATATGAAGTATATTCGAAAAAATTAAGAAAAAACCTACAATTTATTGTAAGTAAGAAAGAAAATTTTATTATTATAGCAATAAACGATATAACCAATTACAAAAGATTGAAGAAAAATCTTGAGAATGCCAGACATTTTGCAAGATTGGGAGAGATATTGGCAAATGCGGCACATGGGTTAAAAACACCAATAGCCAGATTAAAAATGACCTTTCAAATGTATGAATTAACAGGTGAAAAAGAATATTTAAAGCAGTTAGATCATGAAATAAACAATATACAAAATATAGTTCGTGAAACATTGGAATTATTTAGAACAACAGAAGAGATAAAATTATTTAATTTGAAAGATATAATAATTGAGGTAATTAAAGAATTTAAAAATACATATTCAGAAATAGATTTTGTTTTTTATTGTGATGCAAATATTGAAATTAAAAGTGATATATGGCTGTTTAAATCTGCAATATTTAATGTAGTGCAGAATTCCGTTGATGCTGTATTAATGAAAAGAGGAAAAAGTGTTATAATCATTAAACTCTTAGAAAAGAAAAAATGTTATAAAATTATGTTTGCTGATAATGGAATAGGTATGAATAAAGAAGAAAAAGAAAAATTTTTGAAACCTTTTTTCACTACGAAAGATTATGGAACAGGATTGGGAACTGTTTTTTTAGAAAGATTTGTTATTTTTCAAAATGCGAAGTTGAGGGTGAATTCAATAAAGAATAAAGGAACAATTATAAATATTGTTTTAGAAAAATAACAAAAAACTTTTGTGAAGCTAATTTTTTTGTAAAATTTAGAAGAATTGTAATTTATAAATATCAATGAAATCAGAAAAATATGTTATAATAATATTTAGACCAGTTTTTTAGGAGGAAAATATGAAAGAAAAGATATATATTTTAACATTAGGCTGCCCTAAAAATGAGGCAGATATGGATGTTTTAAGAGGTATTTTTTTACAAAAAGGATATGAATTAACAGACAATCCTGTGGAAGCAGATTATTCTATTATAGATACATGTGGTTTTATTGAACCGGCAAAAGAAGAGTCTATAAATGAAATTTTTAATGTAGTTTCTTTAAAAGAGGAAAATCCAAATATGAAAATAATTCCAATAGGCTGTTTAGTTGAAAGGTATTATGAAGATTTAAGAAAAGAATTAACAGAAGTAGATGGCTTGATAGGTGTTGTACCACCAGAAAAAATAGTTGAGGCTATTGATAATAAAAATTATTATTTTAAATTATCTCAACCTTACGATGTATATAAATGTGATTATCGTGTTATTCCAGATAAATCATATGCATATATAAAGATTGCAGATGGATGTAATAGAAATTGTGCATTTTGTTCAATTCCATATTTTAAGGGTAATCCTGTGAGTAGAGAGATTGAAGATATAAAAAATGAAGCAGAATTTCTAATAAAAAATGGTATAAAAGAAATAATTTTAGTTTCACAGGATAATACATTATACGGTGTAGATTTATATAGAAGACAGGCTTTACCAGAGTTATTAAAAGAACTTAATTCAATTGAAGGTGATTTTTGGATTAGAATAATGTATCTGCATCCAGATTATATTAATGATGAGATTATAGAAGCGATTAATTCTCTTGATAAAGTAGTGAAATATTTTGATATTCCTATGCAACATGGTTCGGATAGTGTTTTAAAGTCAATGGGTAGAGTAAAAAACACATCTCAATTGAAAGAAATAATTTCGAAAATAAGAAAAAATCCAGATGCAATAATTAGAACAACAGTAATAATAGGATTTCCTGGTGAAACAGATGAAAACTTTGAGGAATTATTATCTTTTGTTGATGAAGTTGAATTTGATAGATTAGGAGCGTTTATGTATTTTGACGAAGAAGGAACACCATCGTATTTATTGCCTAATAAAGTAGAAGATAAAATAAAGGAAAAAAGGCTTGGAGATTTGATGGAATTGCAAAAAGAAATATCAACTGAAAAATTAGAGAGATTCATAGGAAAAAATTTAAAAGTGTTAATAGAAGAGTTTGAAAATGGAGTTTATATTGGAAGAGCATATTCAGATGCCCCAGAGATTGATGGAAATGTTTTTTTAAAGTCAGAGAAAGAATTAAAAATAGGGGAATTTGTAACTGTTGAAATTACCAATTCTTCCGAATATGATTTGGAGGGTATTGTGGAATGAGTTTATGGACTGCGCCAAATATTTTAACCTTTGTAAGGATTTTAGCAACAATTCCTATGTTTATTATAACTTATGATGAAAAGTATTATTTAATAGCTTTTTTTGTTTATATTTTTGTTTCTTTAACTGATTTGCTGGACGGATATATTGCAAGAAAATATAATCTTGTTAGTGATTTTGGAAAGTTTATGGATCAAATAGCAGATAAAATACTCATTAATGCATTATTTATTGTATTTTTGGAGATACATAAATTGCCAGGATGGTTTGTGGCAATTATTATTATAAGAGATATTTTTATTAGTGGCTTAAGAATGTTTTTAGCAAATAAAAATGTTGTGGTGGCTGCTGACAAATGGGGGAAATTTAAAACTTTTTCTCAGACTATTTTGATAGCCTCTCTTTATTTAACACCAACATGGAATATTTTAAGTAATTTAAATCTAATTCTTATTATTTTAACGACCTTTTTTTCGCTTTTTTCCGGGTTTAATTATTTAAAAAAGAATACTGTCTATTTTAAGGGGGAGTAAAATGAACAATAAAAATAAACATTTACGGACATTTATAGCTCTTGATGTTAATCAAAGTGTGCGAGATATTTTGAGAGATACAGTATTAAAACTTGAAAGAATGGGTTTTAAAGGAAATTGGACAAAACCCGAAAATATTCATTTAACTTTATATTTTATGGGGGATACATATATTACAAAAATTACAGAAGTAGCAAAGAGAATGGAAGAAAGAATAATAGGGTTTCCAACTTTTGCTTTTAGTTTAAGTGAAGTTGGCTATTTTAAAATGAGAGATTTTCCAAGAGTTATATGGTTAGGTGTCGAAGGTGGAAATACATTAAAACAATTGCATAATGAAGTTATAAAGTCTTTGAAATTATCAAATATTCAGGTTTCTGAGAGTGAGAGTAATTTTCAACCACATTTGACAGTTGGAAGAATAAAAAAAGTACCAGATTTTTGGGAAAAGCTTATTAAAGTTCTGGACATTGAAAAAGTTATTGTGCCTGTAAGTGCTGTTCATATATATTCATCGACATTGACAAAAACAGGGCCGATTTACAAAAAATTGTATACTATTGATTTTGAGGGAGGAATGATTATTAATGGCTAAAAAACCTGTAAAAAAAGACGCCATAAATAAAGAAGAAATGTTAGATAAATTGGTTAAAGAGTTAGAAAAAAATTATGGCGAAGGATCAATAATGATTTTAGGAAAAGGTTTAGAAGAGGAAAGAAAATTAGATATAGTTCCAAGTGGTGTTTTATCTGTAGATGCAGCTTTGGGAGTTGGAGGCTATCCTAGAGGAAGAATAATAGAAATATATGGTAATGAATCAAGTGGTAAAACGACACTTGCGTTGCATTCTATTGCAGAAATCCAGAGAAGAGGTGGTATTGCGGCATTTATAGATGCAGAACATTCTCTTGATCTTGAATATGCGAAAAAATTAGGAGTAAATCCAGACACATTAATATTATCACAACCTGATTTTGGTGAACAGGCATTAGAAATTGTTGATAGTATAGTAAGATCCAATATAGTGGATTTAGTAGTAATTGATTCTGTTGCAGCATTAGTTCCAAGAGCTGAAATAGAAGGAAATATGGGAGATTCTCATATGGGTCTTCAGGCAAGATTAATGTCTCAAGCTCTGAGAAAATTAGCTGGAAGTGTTAATAAGTCAAAAACGATCATAATCTTTATTAATCAAACACGTATGAAGATAGGTACGGTTTATGGAAATCCAGAAACAACTGCTGGAGGAGTTGCATTAAAATTTTATTCAACAATTAGAATGGAAGTAAGAAAGGGAACAATGTTAAGAGAGGGAAAGGAAGCATATGGTAATGAAGTAAACATCAAGGTAGTTAAAAATAAAGTAGCGCCACCGTTTAAAGAAGTGAAGGTTGATATGATATATGGTCAGGGATTAGCAAAAGAAAATGATATTTTTAATTTAGCTGTCGCAAATGAAATTGTAAAAAGAAGCGGCGCATGGTTCTCATATACAGACTTAGCTGGTAATGAAATTAGTTTAGGTCAGGGAAAGATAAAGTCTCTTGATTATTTAAAAAGTAATCCATATCTTCTTGAAGAAATTGAATATAGAATTAGAGAAAAGTTAGGGCTTGTTATACCGGATGACTTAAAAGAAAAGATAAATAGTAAAGGAGTTTCTGATGTAGAGAATGAAGAGAAAGAAATCGGTTGATCCATTTGATGAAGATTCTGCACAAAAAAGTGCAATTAATTTGTTGAAGTTCAGAGCCAGATCAGAATTTGAAATGAAAAGTAGACTCCTTGAAAAGGGGTTCGATGAAGGTGTAATTGATAGAATAATTGATAAATTAAAAGAATTTAAAATGCTGGATGACGAATTATTTGCATATTTTTATGCATATGATAAGCTTACCTTGAATAAAAAGGGGCCATATATAATAAAAATGGAGTTATCTAGAAAGTTCCATATTGAAGAAAATATTATTTATGCTGCTATTGATAAAGTGCTAAAAGAGATAAATTTAAAAGAAATTATTCGTGATATAATTTTATCGCAACTTAAGCTTAAAAAAGATAAAAGGAAAATTAAAGAATATCTTTATAAAAGGGGATTTGATATGTATTTAGTTGAAGAAGTTTTAAATGAAGTTGGAGGTGAATAATGATGGATTATATATATATAATCATTATTGTAATTTTGGCAATAATGTCTGGTATTTTATATAAATTTGGTTTAAATAAAGGTTTAGAAAAAGGAAATAAGGAGTTTATAGAAAAACTAAAATCTGAAAAAGAACAACTAAAAATGGAAATAGAAATAGCCAAAAGAGAAAAAGATGAAATAATAAGAAATGCAGAAAAAGAAGCAGAAAATATTGTTAAATCAGCGCTTATTGAAAGTAAAGAAGAAATTCAAAAAATGAAAGAAGAATTTAATAGGGAACTTAAACTTGAAAAAGAAGAAATAAAATCAATGGAAGAAAGATTAATTAGAAGAGAAGAGATGATTGATAGAAAAGAACAAAATCTTGAAGAATTAAAAAATAAGGTGGATAGAGAAAAGGAAGAAATTCAGAAATTGAAAGAAGAATTGGAAAATAAATTGTATGAAATAGCTAATTTAACAATGGAAGAAGCAAGAGAAAAGGTACTAAATGAAGCAAGAGAAAAATATGAGTTAGAATTGGCTCAAAAATACAAGTCTATTAAAGAAGAATATGAAGAAGATGCAAAAAAACATGCTCAATGGGTAGTTAGTATAGCTGTTCAAAGGTATGCATCAGATGTTACGTCAGAAATAACAACAGCAACTGTCCCATTACCTACAGATGATATGAAAGGAAGAATCATAGGTAGAGAAGGAAGAAATATTAGAGCATTTGAAAAAATGACAGGTTGTGATTTAATAATTGATGACACACCTGAAGTTGTTGTTATTTCTGGATTTAATCCGTTAAGAAGAGAAATAGCAAAAAGAACGCTAGAAGCATTAGTAGCTGATGGAAGAATTCATCCAGCAAGAATAGAAGAGGTTTATGAAAAAACCAAAAAAGAATTAGAAGATATAATCAAAGAGGCAGGCAAAGAAGCAGTTATGAGGGTTGGAATTAAGCCGTTACATCCTGAATTAGTGAAACTATTGGGAAGATTAAAATTCAGAACAAGTTATGGACAGGATGTATTAGAACATTCAATTGAGGTTGCAAACTTTGCTGGGTTAATGGCATCAGAATTGGGATTAAATGTTGAATTAGCAAGAAGAGCAGCTTTATTACACGATATAGGTAAAGCTATAGATCATGAAGTTGAAGGGTCACATGCCGTTGTTGGAGGTCAAATTGCAAAGAGATATAATGAAAGGTTAGAAGTTGTGAATGCTATTCAATATCATCATAATGAAGTGGATCCAATGACTCCAGAAGCTGTAATTGTTGGTGCTGCTGATGCAGTTTCTGCTGCTAGACCTGGTGCAAGAAGAGAAACACTTGAAAATTATATTAGAAGAATTGAGCAATTAGAAGAAATAGCAAAAAGTTTTAGACATGTTGATAAAGCTTATGCAATTCAAGCAGGAAGGGAATTAAGGGTTATTGTGCAACCTGATAAGATTGATGATGCTTTAGCTGACAAATTAGCAAGAGATATTTCTGCTAAGATTGAAGAGATTATGGAATATCCTGGAGTTATTAAAGTTACAGTTATTAGAGAAAAGAGAAGTGTAGCTTATGCTTCATAATAAATGGCGGCTTTAAGCCGCCATTTTAAAAATACAGAGGTGATTTATGAAGAAAATAACTTTGATAATTTTATTTGCAATTATGATTTTGTTTCTTTCATCATGTATAACCTTTCAAAAACAAAGTCCGTTACTTACGAAAGAATATTTAGAAGGAATGCCTCTGGTTTTAGAATTTTCAAGACCTATTACAAAAATTGAGATTTATAATGGAAATTCATTAATTTATAGCTATGATGGTGATATTATTTATAAATTAAAAACAAATCTAATTTTACATGATGAAATAACGATAAAATTAACAGAATTTTATAAGAATAGACAATATACAGATATTATAAAAAAAATAGAACCAGATTTACAGTTTTTGTTGTATGGTGGAGCGGATAATAGTCTTGATGTAAAATATGAGGATCCTATAACAAATGAATTAGATTATTTTTTTGATCTTGATATTTCAGAAATTGAAAAATCTATAAAACAATCATCAATAAATACTGTAGTTACAGTTTTAGGAGATAGATATGCAAAAAGAGATGAAATAATATTTATTTCAAATTTTAATGGACAATATTTTGAATATAGATATGTACCAGAAGAATTGCAATTTGATAGTGAATTGAGTTCTGCGTCAACAAAAACAATTTTTAAATTTTTAGAAAAATTAGCAGTAAAAAATGAAAATACTATAAAAATATTGGATTTGTGGGATCATGGTAATGGTTGGGCTTGGGAGTCAAAAGGTATAAAAATTCAACCAAAAGCCATTATTCAGGATGATACAACTAATAGTTATTTAAAAATAAAGGATATTAAAAGTGTTATTAGTGAATACAATAATAAGTATAATGTAAAAATTAATATACTTGCATTTGATGCATGTAATATGACAAGTTTTGAAATTATATATGAATTTAAAGATTTGGTGGATTATTTCATTGGTTCAGTATATAGCATTGCGGGATTTGGTTTTTACTATGATTTTTTTCATGATTTAGATATTAATAATTTAGAAAAGTCATTTGTTTCTAATATTATAAAAAAATATAAATATTATTATACTGAAGAATTTTATTTAGATAGATTAAGTCTTGTAGGAGTTGATATGAAAAAAATAAATATAATATGGAATAAGGTTGACAATATAATAAATACAGAAAGTAATTATAATTTATATAAAAATGATGGAAATAATTATGTTTCAGAACCGACAGATATGTTAGATATTAATAGCTTAATACTAAACACAGGAGAATTTTTAAGTAATTATGTAAACCCAGCAATTGTAAATTCTGTAGTGAGAATTGATGGCGTTGATTATCCGCAATATAGCGGTATTGGAATAATGTTTGAAGATATATTTAATTTAAGTAATAGTTATTACGAAGATTATAAGGCACTCTCTTTTTATAACGACTTTCAAAGTTGGATAGAAACAACGTGGAAAAATATTATAAAAAATAAATAGTTGTTTTTTTAGATTTTTTCTTGTATAATTAAAGTTGAAAAATGTATAGGAGGAAAGAATATGGCTAAACATGATTTAGGAATAGATTTAGGGACAGCAACTTTTATAGTATATAAAAAAAATGAAGGAATATTAATTAATGAACCTTCTGTAGTTGCAGTAGATAAGCTAACAAATACTATAACAGCATTTGGTAATGAGGCAAAAGCAATGGTAGGAAAAACACCATATGGTGTTGAAATAGTGCATCCTATGCAGGATGGAGTAATTGCATATCCTTCTTTAATAGAACAATTATTAAGATTTTTTATTAAACAGGCTAAAACAGGATTTTTACCTTCAAAACCAAATCTTGTAATAGGAATTCCAGCTAGAACTACAGATGTAGAAAGAAGAGCTGTTAAGGATGCGGCAGAAAAAGTGGGAGCAAATAAAGCGTTTTTAGTTTTAGAACCTATTATTGCTGCCATAGGTATAGGTCTTGATATAACAAAACCAAATGGACATTTAATAGTAGATCTTGGTGGTGGAACAACAGATATTGCAGTGATTAGTTTAAGTGGAAGTGTAATTTCAGAATCAATAAAATTAGCTGGAGAGGCAATGGATATAGAGATTATTAAATACATAAAGAGAAAGTATAAATTTTTAATAGGTGAGGCAACAGCAGAATTTTTAAAGAAAGAAATTGGAAAAGCACATAAAGATATGGAAACATTAGAAATAGAAGTAAGAGGCCAGGATATCGCTAGTGGAATGCCTTCATCAAGATTAATCAATTCAGATGATATTTTTGAGGCTATTGAAGGAGTGCTTAATGAAATTATACAAAAAACTAAAACAGTTTTAGAGCATACCCCACCAGAGTTGTCTGCAGATATATTAAAAAACGGAATATATTTAGCGGGTGGAACAGCTAATTTGCGTGGATTAGCGCAATTATTTGAAGAGAGAACTGGAGTAAAGACAGTAGTGGCAGAAAATCCACAACTCTGTGTAGCACAAGGAGCTTGGATTTTATTGGATAATCCTGAATTGTTATCTAAAATAGCAGTTATATAAAAAAGAGGCGATTATTCGCCTCTTTTATCTTATATTTAGTGGTCTTTTATAATTAGAGTTTCTCGTTTTTTATATTAACATCTATTTGAGTAAATGGAATTTCAATATTATTTTTGTTTAAAAGTTCGAAGATTTCTGTTGCGATTTTTTTAGTTCCTTCGAAATAATCTTCTCTTTTTAACCAGAATTTAATTGAAAAATCTATTGAAGAATCTCCAAATTTAGAAAATAGGACAAAAGGATTATGATTTTCATCTTTATATATTAAAGTGGAATTTTTAAAATAAATGTTTATTAACTCTAAAAATTCTTTTAAATTTGTTTTATATGAAACACCTATATTTATTTCACTTCTTCTAATATCAGTTGGCCAATAATTTGTTATTGAGCTGCTCCACATGGTTTTATTTGGAATTCTTACCAGCTTTCCATCAAATGTTTTTAAAAGAGTATGATTTAAATCTATCTGTGAAACAACTCCCGCAATACCATTTACTTCTATGGCATCACCCTCTTTTATAGCTTTTGAAAACATTAAAAGGATTCCACAGATGAAATTAGCTAAAGGTTCTTGAATAGCAAAAGCAACAATTACACCTGAAACACCTAATCCTGTTAAAAAAGGCATAAAATCTTTAAAAATTAGAGATAAAATAACAAATCCACCTAAGGTATACGTAGCTATATTTATTAAAACTTTTAATGTATTTTTATAGGATAAACTTCTTCCCGTTTTTTCTGCAACTTTTACCAAAGAAGAATAAAAAATTTTTGAAAAAAATTTAGACAAAAATAGAACAATTATACTGATTCCAATGCGTATAGAATAATCGATAATCATGTTCCAATTTATGTTCATAATGTTATCTCCTATTATCTTTTTAATGTTCCGATAGTTCTTAAGAAATCATCAGCGGTTTGAACCGCTCTAGCATTGAGGTCATAAGTTCTTTGAGCCACAATCATATTAACCATTTCTTTTACAACATCGACATTTGATTTTTCTAATGCACCCTGTTCTATTGAACCATAACCATCTTGATTAGGAATACCCTCTGTTGCAACACCAGAAGCTGGTGTTGATAAAAATAGGTTGTTTCCTATTGCTTTTAATCCTGCTGGATTTACAAATCTAACAAGTGTTAAGTTACCAACATTCTGTATAGTACCATCTGGTAATTTCGCACTTATAATTCCATCTGGAGATACATTAACACTTTCGGCATTTGTAGGTAATGTAATATTAGGCACTAAAAGCAATCCATTTGAATTAATAAGTCTTCCATTAGCATCTACTTTGAAGGAGCCATCTCTTGTATAAGCAATCCTTCCATCTTGTAATTGTACCTGAAAGAAACCGTCGCCCATTATAGCTAAATCAAATGTTCCACCAGTTTGTTCAATATTCCCTTGAGTGAAAATTCTGTTGGTTGCTGCGATACGTACCCCATGTCCAACGTATTCACCTGTAGGTAGCACGGAATTTTGAGCTGTTGGAGTACCCGCTTCTTTAATAGGAGTATATAACAAATCTTGAAACTCAATCCTTTGAGCTTTATAACCAGTAGTGTCTACATTGGATAAATTATTAGATATTGTATCAAGTCTTCTCTGTTGTGCAATCATTCCTGTTGATGCTGAATAAAGGGATACTAACATAGTCTTTTCCTCCTTGAAATTATATTATTTTATATTCTTTTATTATTTTATATTCTTTGAGCGCTTTCTATAATTTTACCCGTCATTAAATCTTGAGTTTGTATAGATTTTTCCATTATACTAAATGCTCTATTGGCATTTATTAAATTAATCATTTCTTTTAATGTGTTAACATTTGATTTTTCTATACTACCTTGAATTATTTTGAAATTATTCGAGGCTATTTCTTCACCAGTAAAAAGATTATTGCCAAATTTAGATGGAGCATTAAGATTTACAATTGAAATTTTTTGCCCTGTAAATTGTGTTCCGTTATATATATTTCCAGATTCGTCAACAGTAAAATCTTTTGGTAATTGAATTCGTTGATTATTAGAATCCAAAACATAGTCACCATCAGAAGTTACTAAGAAACCGTTCAAATCTTTTTTAAATTCACCATTTCGTGAGTAAAAAAATTGAGAATTTCTTTCAATTTTAAAAAAACCATAACCAAATATAGCAAAATCCAGAGGATTGTTTGTTTTTACAATTTGTCCCTGAGATAAAATGGGTTTTGTTTCATCAGCAATTAAAGCGGTTTCCATATATCCAATATGTTTTCCTTTTTTAATATCATTTGAATCGTAATTTCTGAATTCCTTTTCAAGATATGCTTTAAACATGGTTTCATCTTTTTTATAACCAACGGTATCAGCATTAGATAGATTATTTGATATATTATCTAATTGAGCCATGTTTGCAAGCATTCCCATAGTTGAAATATATAATCCTCTATTCATTTAATCGCCTCCTGCGATAGTACTCATTAATATATTTCTTTTTGAAAAACATCTTATCCTAAAAAAAATAGCCCGTGAGGGCTGATTTTTTAAGAATATTTATTGATTAGCTTGTAAAAGAAGAAATCTTTGACATTTCAGAAGATATATTAATTTTACATGTATATTTTGCTGTTTTGAAATTGTTTGATACAAGTGTTGAATCATCTTTTTGTGTGAAATTATTTAACTCTTTTAATGTTAAATCTCCTATAAAATTAATAATTACAAACACATTAGAAGGTATTTCTAAAATTAAATTGCTTACCTGTATATTTATATCAATATTAGAATCTATTTTAGATGAAGGTATTAAATGTAATTTTGAAGCTTTAGCATTTACTTTGGTATAATTCGAATTGATATCATATAAATCTAAAACTAATTCACTTACATTTGAGTGAATATTAAGAATAGCATTTATTTTAGATGGTAGGTAAATAAAGCTTTCAGCTCTTTCAGGAATGTTAATAGAATTTATTCTCAACTTTTCTTCAAAAATGAAGTTATTATCTGTGAAATTAATTTTTTGCTTAAAAATAGATTTGTTATATTTGCTGTTGATCTTAATTTTATTTTCATTATGAGAAGTGATATTACATTTATTCCAATCCACATCCATAGAAACTTTTATTTGTTTGTTTTCTTGCAATTCGAAAAATTGTTCATTTTTAGAAATAGTATTTTTTGAATGATTTTGAGTAAAATCTCTAATGAAAAAATCAATACCACTGGCTAATAATTGAGCTCCAATGAATAGTAAAATAAGTTCTCCCATTGAGGCGTCAAAATTGAATAAATTAAACATATCAAAAAGTAGAATAATTCCAAAAATTAAATATCCAAGATTTTCACTTTTAAAATTTTTGAATATTTTCATACCATTAAAAATAAATATTAAAGATAATATCAATTCAATTATTAAACTTATTGTGAAAGACACTTTAAATATTAAACTTGCAAATATTAGAATTCCGATTAATATTGAAATAATTCCCATTATCATTTTTTATTTCCCCCTAAAAAATATAGTTGAGATTCCTGAAGCGATTAACCATGACCCCAAAATCACCAATAATACCTCCCAAAAATTTAAATTGGTATCAATTATGTTTAAACTATCTAGAATTAAGGTTATACCAGATATTAATCCAAAGATAAAAGTTTTAAATCTAAAATTCTTGTGTGTTTTTTTTAGAAATTTAAAAAACAGGCCTCTTTGTGAATCTAAAATATCATCTATAACTTCTTCTGCTTCTTTTCCCTCTAATACTAATTTTTTCTTATTTTTTGTAAGTTCAACTTTTTGTTTTGGATTAATTCCGCTTATTATTAATATAAATCCCAAAATGAATTCCAATGTTTTCCAGAAAGTTAAAGAATATCCCCAAAAAACCGATAATATTATTACCAGTCCAATAAGTATAAATGTGAGAGCTAAAGTTTTCATAAGCCACCTCCAAATTATAAAAATGCAATACGCCTTATATATATATAAATAATATATCATATTTTTTTAAAAAAATCAAGTTCAACATAAAAAAAATTAAAAACAAAATAAATATTTTTTTGTGATGCATAAAAATTTGGGAACCTTTGAATAAAAAAAGAAATATGTTATAATTTATTTAAGAAAGAAAATTAAGATGGAGGTGTTATAATGGATTTTACTGTAGATTTTTCCGAGAAAGATAATTATTATTTGATTAAAGTTGAGGGAGAAATTGATGCTTATCATTCCGCAACGTTTAAGCAAAAAACTAAAGAAAAATTAGTTGAATTGTCTTTTTCTAAATATGTTATTGATATGTCTTTGGTTTCTTATATTGATAGTGCTGGATTAGGAGCAATTGTAAGTTTGTTAAAAGAGTCAAGAAATTTAAAAAAAGAATTAATTCTTGTTGGGTTGCAACCGCAGGTTAGAAAAATTTTTGAGATGACAAAACTTGATAAAATTGTAAAAATAGTTGATACTTTAGAAGAAATAAAATAAATATAAATGAATGTAAAAAATTTAGAATAAAATCAAATAAAAATTCCTGGGGAGCCCCAGGAATTTTTATATTGCATTTGCATATTTTTTTATGAATATATTGCTTACCTTTTTTGCAACTTCTGTAATATCTCCAGCTCCAAGAAATAAAAAGACACCATCATTTAAATCTAAAATTTTATCAATCATTTCATTTTCTGAGTTTATAAACTCAGAATTTTCAATTAATTTTGCCATTTTTAATTCATCAATACCATCAATTGGATCTTCGAAGGCTGAATAAATTCTGTATACAAAAACCTTATCAGCATTTTTTAGAGCTTCGCTAAATTGTTTATAATGTCTGAATAATCTTGTGTATCGATGAGGTTGAAAGACCGCTATTATAGGATATTCAGGGAAATATTCTTTTGCTGCTTTAATGGTATGTTCTACTTCTTCAGGAGTATGTGCATAATCATCAACAACAAAAATATGACTGTTTTTAAATAATACATTAAAACGTCTATTAACCGAATTAAAAGTTTCAAATGCAAATTTAATTTTATCGAAGGAAATTCCAGCTTCTAAAGCATATGCAATTGCAGCAATTGCATCATATGCATAATGAACACCTGGTAAATTCATTTTAATTTGCCCAATAAATTTGTTTTTATAATTTACATCAAAGGTTTGGTAATATCCATAAGGGGTCCTGTTTGTAAAATAATATTCTGAACTATTTGTAGAACCAAATTTTATAACTAAATTATCATAAAAAGTATTTAATATAGAATCATCGCCATTTAATAATACAAAGTCTCTTGCATGAGAAGCATGTGTATATATTGAATCAATAAGATTTTCAAAAGAATTATTATAATGTTCCAAATGATCAGGTCTTAAATTTGTTATTATTGAAACATCTGAAATTGTATCTTTTATAAAACCATCACTTTCATCAACTTCGCTAATTATAGGGCCTGAGCCAACTCTGAAATTACCATCTTCTAAACTATCATGAATACCTCCTAAAAATACAGTTGGATCACATTTTGCAGTTTTTAATATATGAGATATCATAGCAGTAGTGGTTGTTTTGCCATCAGTTCCAGTAATTCCAACACTATAATTGCTCTTTAAGATATAATTCAAATATTCCATTCTATTTAAAATAGGTATATTCAAATCTTTAGCATGTTGAATTTCTGGATTTGAATCTTTTATAGCAGTACTTTTAATTATTAAATCGGCATTTGCGATGTTTTCCTTATTATGACCAATTTTAACATCTATATTTTTTGATTTTAAATATTTTGTTCTTTCTGATTCCAGGTTGTTTGATCCAATTACGTCAAAACCTTTATATTTTGTATAAAGTGCTAAGGAACTCATACCTATTCCGCCAATTCCGGAAAAAAAGTATTTCATTTTAGGCGCCTCCTAATGAGTCTAAAATTGTTTTTACAATAAATTTTGAAGGATTTTGTTTTTTTATAGTATAATTATTTTTTTTCTTTACATTATATATTATATCAATTATACTTTGTGGTTTTACGTCATTTTCGGTAAATATATGTATATTTTCTTTATTAATACCTTTTGCATTTAAAAATTGTTGATTTTCTGCAGAATTTCCCCATGGTATAATTATAGCAGGTATTTCAAAAAAATCAATCTCTGATAAACTTGTCGCACCTCCACGGCTAATAACCATATCGCTAATAGCGAGGTATTCTGTTAGATTGTCCAAATAATCAAATATTTTCACATTTTCCCATTTTGATTTTAGTTTTTTTGATATATGGATAAAATTGATATTTGTAATCTTATTATATACGTCTATCATTAAATTATCAATAAATTCAGAGCCAAGACTTCCGCCAAATATAGTAATCAAAGGCAAAGATTCATTAAAATCCAAATCATTCAATAATTTATTTCTATTTATATTTGAAGGTATTCTTAGAGGATTACCACTTGTTATACTTTTTTCAGGATATTTATTTCCTATTGTATTATTATACGTAAGAAAGATTTTTTTCGCATATTTGCTAAGAACTCTGTTGGCAACACCCATTATTTTATTTTGTTCAAGAATAAAAATAGGAATATTTAAATCTTTTGCTGCTAATCCCACAGGTACTGTCACATAGCCTCCTGTTAATATAATAAAGTTTGGAGTAATTTGTTTAAGAATTTTTTTAACCTTGATATAATTTATATATGTATTAATTAACACATTGATATTTTTTATTGAATACAAGGGTCTTATTAATCCTTTAACCTTTAATGGGATATGTTGAGCGTCAGGGAAATCTTTTGGCACCTTAAAATAATCTAATCTATTATATATAGTAAAATATGTTAATTCAACATCTATATTTTTTTCTAATTCTTTAATAACAGCGTAAGCTGGATAATAATGACCTCCAGTTCCACCGCCAGATACAACAATTTTATATTTCATCTGTGCTTTCCACCTTTTGTTCTATTTTGTCTATAACTTTTTCTTCAATTATTTCATAATAGATCATTCCCATAATATACCCAATAGAAATTAGTGTAATTAATAAAGATGAGTTTCCATAACTCATTAAAGGGAGAGTTACACCTGTTGTAGGCAACATACCAACAGAAACTCCGATATTAATAAAACTTTGAAAAAAAATCCAGAATGCAAATACAACCATAAAATTACGTGCAGCTGAATTTTTAATATAATTTGAAATTAAAATTAGCTCCCTAGATATTAAAAAATATAGAGTAATAACCATGAGAATTCCAAATTTTCCCCATTCTTCACCAATTACAGCTATAATGAAATCGCTATATGAATATGGAACCGTGTATTTTTCTTCACCAATAAATGTGCCAGATCCAAACAAACCTCCGCTTGTTATAGCGTCTAACGATTGTTGCAATTGATAGTTTTCTTCTTTATTTGAAAATTGTTCTAATCGTGATCTTTGATAATCTTGAAGGAAATTGGTATTTGCTATAATAAATAGTCCTGTTATTATTATCAAGATTATGGTTAAGTAAAAATGTATATTTTTTACTCCGTTAACATAGATAGTCAATATTGCAAGTATAAATATTAAGATTGATGAACTTAAGTCTGGTTCTAAAAATATTAAAGATATTTCTAGAAATATGATTATTAAAGGAATCACTATACCAAATGTAAATGTTGATTTTTTTTCTTTAATTTTATAATAATACCATGATAAATATAAAGGTAAAAATAATTTTATGAACTCTGATGGTTGTATTTGAATCCCCAAAATAGAAATCCATCGTTTAGTACCATTAATAGGTGATTGAGTTAGAGCTAAGACAAGCAATACTGTAAAAAACACAAAAAGTATATTCATAAAATGCCGGCTTTTTGTAATGCGTTTAGATAAGAAAAAAGCAATAAATCCTAAAAAAGAAGAAAATAAAATTGTGAATATGTGTTTTTGAAACATTTTATCTATTTGTACAGTTGAAAATGTATATTCCATAGCTTTTAAAGAACTATATACAAAAAATGTTCCAAGGATTAAAGCCATACCAACAGCACTTATAAATAAAATAGCCCTATTTCTTAAGATTTGAGACTTTTTCACTATACCATCTCCATAAGTTTATATACTTCTTTTTTAAATATTTTTCCGCGCTCTTTGTAATTTTTAAATAAATCGTAGCTTGCACCTGCAGGTGAAAATATAATATAGTAATTCTTTTTTGCCAGAGAAACAGCCTTTCTAATAGCTAATTCTAAATTTTCCTCTATAATGTAATTAGTAAAAAAGGGATATTTTTTTATTTCGTTAGCCATTTCTCCGAAAACAAGGGTCTTTTGTGCATTATTTTGTAATTCAATTAAAAAATCAGTCATATCTTCATTTTTAGGTCGGCCTGATAATAGAGCAATATATTTTTTCCCTTTAAAGGATTTATAAGCGGAAAATGCAGCGTGAACATTGGTTGCTTTTGAATCATTAAAAAATTTAATACCCCTATACTCACCGATATATTCTAATCTATGTTCTAGTGATTTAAATGATTTTATCTTTTTTTCAATTAATTCTTTAGATATATCAAGGTTTAATGCAACGGCAACTGCAGCTAATATATCTTCTCTGTATAAGTCTAAACTTAAAACTTCATTTTCTACTTTTATATTAATATTATTTTTTGTTTCTATCATGTTATTTTTCCACAAATAATCACCATTTTCCCCGAAAAAGAATAAATTTTTATTGTTGGAATTAATGTAGGATTTCAAATTTGAATTAACAAATCCAATACCTTTATTATCAATACTTTTAAGTATTAAATTTATTTTTGTATAATAATATTCATCAAGGGATGAATGCCAATCAAGGTGATCAGGCATTAGATTAATCAAAACAGAAAGCTCTGGGATAAACTTATTCCCCCAAAACAATTGAAAACTCGAAACTTCAGTGACATAAATTTCTTTGTTAAAATTAGCATTAGAAAGAGGTGTTCCAAGATTTCCACCTACAAAAATATTATAAGAATCTTCTAAGAGGTGGCCTATTAATTTTGTTGTTGTGGATTTACCATTTGTTCCTGTGATTGCTATGAACATTGCCTGAGGATTTTCTTTTTTGATTTTTTTCCATGTATATGCAATTTCTGTAGTATAAGGTATATTTTTTTCTTTTATTATTTGAATGGGTAAACTTGTTGGAGGAATGCCTGGGCTGATAATTGCTAAATCAGTATTTTTTAATAAATCTCCATGTCTGTCCTCATATAAAATACCATTATTTTCAAAAAAGATAATATCCTTGTTGGAAAAAGGCTTATTATTACTTACACTTATTTCAACATTTTCTTTAATTAAGATATTTTTAAGTAGCGCTTCATTGCTTAAACCATAACCTACAAGACAGATTTTCATAATATACCCCCAAGACCTATTAATGAAAATATAATATTGATTATAATAAACCTGAAAGTAATATTTTCTTCAGGCCACTTTTTTAATTCATAATGATGATGTATTGGAGACATTAAAAAGACCCTTTTACCTCTTAATTTAAAAGAAGAAACCTGAATAATAACACTAAGTGTTTCAACTACAAATATAAATCCTGTAAAAATTAAAAACAATTCTATATGATAATAAGAAGTTAAAGCAGCTAATATAGCTCCCAATGCAAGAGAGCCAGTATCTCCCATAAAAACTTTTGCTGGTTTGGCATTAAATAAAAGAAAAATAGAGACGGGTAATGTAATAGTAAACAATAAAAATACTGGTGTATGAAAAAATAATACACCAATTAATATTGTAAATATTGAGGATATTACAAATGTTCCGCCTGCTAAACCATCTAAACCATCTGTTAGGTTAGTGGCATTTGAAAAACCTGTGAAAAAGAAAATATAAAATAAAAAATATAATTTTACATTTACAGATAAAGCTGATTTAATAAATGGAATATAGAGATTAATATTATTATTTTCTTTAAAAAACGAAAAAAATAAAATCATTGAAAATAATATTTGAAGGAGTAATTTTCTTTTTGGAGTTAAACCCATAGCATCTTTTTTTAGAATAGAGCTAAAATCATCAAAAAAGCCTATAAATCCAAATAACAATGAGGAAATTGAAATGTATAAAAAAATAATATCTTTTAAAAAGAAATAAGCAACAATATTCATAACAACAATAGTCGGGATAAAAATGATTCCACCAGCAGTAGGAGTTCCCTGTTTATATCCGTGAAGATCTGGACCTTCTGGGCGAATATATTGACCGAATTGACGCTTTTTAGCCCACTTGATATATTTTGGATACAATAAAAATTCAGAAAAAATAATAATTAAAGAAAATAATAATAACATTTCTTCCTCCTTTTTCCAACCTATAAAAATCAAAATATGGTGAAAATTCATTTAGATGATTCTATAAATTCTTCAACAATTTTCCAGAGCCCAGTTCCATTTGACCCTTTTACGTAAATCAAAGAATTTTCTGATTTTAAAATTTTTATAATGTCATTTTTTTTATTTAAAAAAATAATATCTTTGAAATCAAATTTATTTTGAGGGTCATAAAAGTATATTTTATCAAAAATTTCACACGCTTTGTTGACAATTTCCTGATGATATTTTTGGGCAATATCACCAATTTCAAGAACCTCGGACATTAATAATATCTTTTTTTTGTTTATATTCATTTTTTTGATACTTTCAAAAGCACTAAAAAATGATTCTTTTGATGCGTTATAAGCATCATTTATAATTATACTCGATCCGACCTCTTTTAATTCAAAACGCTTTTCTGGTAAAGAAAAATTTGAAATGTAAAATGGGTCAAGTGGAATTTCAAAATACAATGAAACCATTAATGAGGCTAAAACATCAATTAATTGTCCTTTATTCCAAATTCCAGGTAAAGTAAGCATTAGATTTTCATTATAAATATTATAATAAACTCGTGTATTACCCTTTAAATATTCAAAATCCAATAAATAGCCATCATTATCGTTTTTTTCACCAAATCTAAAAACTTTAATATCTTTTGGATATTCTATATTTAACAATGGTTCATCACCATTAATGAATAATAATCCTGGTTTTTCAGCATATGAAATAATTTTTAATTTTTCTTCAGCGATCTTTTTTCTTGTTTTAAAAAATTCTATATGTGCTGTTCCAATATTAAGAATAATAGAAATATTTGGATTATAATATTTTGAAAGATATTCAATATCATTTTCTTTTCTAAGTCCCATTTCTAAAACAGAAACAGGTTGATTTTTAAAATTGTTTAATATACTTAAAGGGAGACCTATTTCAGTATTATAATTCTTTTCTGTTGTGAAAACATTAAACCCATATGATAATAAATGAAATAAAAAAAATTTTGTAGTGGTTTTTCCGTTTGATCCTGTTATACCTATTCTAATCTTTGATCTTTCTTTTAGCAGTTTAGAGGCTTTTTCATTTATATAGTCAATAACATTGTTTACCAAAATAACCTCTTTAATGTAATTTCTTTTTTCTTCAACAATAGCAGTTTTAGCGCCTTTCTTTAAAGCGTCATTTACAAAATCATGGCCATTGTTTTTTTCTCCTTTAATTGCGATAAAAATATCATTTTCTTTTATTTTTCTGGAATCTATCTCATAATGTGAGATATTCATCTTTTCAACACCTTTCTAAACTTTTGAACTATATCATATGCAATTTCATAGTCATTGAAAGGTATTTTTTTGCCATTTTCATATAATTGAAATTTTTCATGACCTCTACCAGCAATAATAACAATATCATCTCTTGAAGCAAAGCTAACAGCAGCTTTTATAGCAGTTTTTCTGTTTCTGATAACAATAAAGGTTTTTTCTTTATCTATACCTTCTAAAATATGTTCTATTATTTCTTCTGGGTCATCATCTTTTGGATCATCATCTGTTATGACTATTAAATCACTATATTTTGAAGCTATTTCACCCATTATTTTTCTTTTTCCTATATCAGCGGCTCCACCTGCACCAAAAACTAAAATTATCCTGCCTTTAGTAATTTTTCTTGCGCTTTTTAACACTTTTTCAAGTGCGTCTGGAGTGTGTGCGAAGTCTATATAAACCTTGTATTCAATATCTTTGGTGTTTTCAACAAGTTGGAAACGACCTGGGACACCATTGAAAGTTAAAAGACCATGTCTGATAATTTCATTGTCAATATTTAAGACTTTTAAAGCAATAAATGCAGCTGTTATATTTTGTGCATTATACTCACCTATTAAAAGTGTATGGATTTTATTTTCTGTACCATCAGGTTCGGTAATAATAAAACTCATTTGGGCATTGTTGTATTCAACATTCGAAATTACATAATCTGAATTTTCATTAAAACCGTATGTAATTATTTTATCTTTTTCTAATGGAACTTCTTTTATATTTATGCAGTCTAAATTTATGATTCCATATCCAGTCTTTTTTAATTGTTTAAATAATGAAAATTTGATTTGTTTGTATTCTTCAAATGATTTGTGATAATCAAGATGGTCACGAGTAATATTTGTTAAAATAGCAATTGAAAATGGGATTTTGTATACTCTTTTTTGATCCAGAGCATGTGAAGACACTTCAAGACATATATTTTTAATAGACCTTTCTTTTGAAAGGCTTAATATTTTTGCAATTTCATCTACACCTGGCGTAGTATTGTATGGTTCATAAAGAAGTTCATCATTTAGTTTAATACCAACAGTACTAATTAAAGAACTATTTTTTTCTCCTTGCGTCAAAATGTAGTGGATTAAAGAAATTACAGTGGTTTTTCCATTTGTTCCAGTAACACCTATGAAATTAAAATCATCAAAATTTATGTTATAATATGCATAATTGAGCAAAGCATAAGCTTTTTTTGTGTCGCTCACAAGAATGTAAGGGTGAGATAACGGGATTTTTTTGGGGTTTTCTCCAATGATTAAAGAAGCTTTAAACTCTATTGCTGTTTTTACAAAATCATGGCCATCGAAATAAGCACCTTTTATACAAACAAAAACCGATTCCGGTTTTATTTTGTTTGTATTATTTGTAAAGAATGTATAATTTTTTTCCAAAGGAAAATCATATTCAATTATCAAGTCCTTTAAAATTTCAATAATTTCATGGCCAGTCATAATATCACGCTCCCATATATCATTTCTTAACTAATTTTACACCAATAATTAATTTTTTACAACCCTTTTTTTATGTTATCATATAATTAGCACTCAAAAAAAAGGAGTGATAAAATGCCAAAAGAATTAAGTAATAGACAAAAGAAAATTTTATTTTCAATTATAGAAAATTTTATCAAAGAAAAAAAACCTATAAGTTCATCTGAAATATTAAGAAAGTCTAATTTAAATGTTAGTTCTGCAACTATAAGAAATGATATGCAGAAATTGCAACATTTAGACTTAATATTTCAACCGCATTCAAGTGCGGGAAGAATTCCAACAGATAAAGCTTTAAGATTATATTTTGAGGCTATAAAGGAAAGCTTTTCTGTAAAAGGTAAAAATATAGAATTACCGCAAGAATATAAATTTTATGATATAAATATTATGTTTGATAAATTTTCAAAAATGCTTGCAGAATTAACCGACAGCATTGTAATTTTAGAACTCCCGGATTCAAGATATATATTTATTACCAGGGCAGTTGTTGCAGATTTAACAAATAATTTTTATCAAATAACATTAATGACCAATCTTGGATTATCTATAACAAGGACTGTTGAAAAGTTTGGGTTTCCTTCACCTAAAGAGCTTGAAAAGATTTTAAATGAAGGGCTTGTTGGTAAAACCATGCATGAAATTATTAATTTAATAAAAACAAAAAGTATTGAAAAAGAACAGGATATTAGATTAATGAATTTATATAATCTGGTTTATTTATTAGCTGAAGAATTTTTTAGAAATAAATTTATTGTAAATGGTTTAGCGAGAATTATATCTCTAGGATATTTTAACACAAAAGAGATACTTTTCCTATCAAAGATTGTAGAAGAAGATAAAATAAAGGTTCAATTGCTTTCATTAAAATCTTTTGATATTGGTATAAAAGCTACTATTGGTAATGAATTTGGTATGAATGAATTAAAAAATTTTATTATGATTGAAACTTCATATTGCCATAATGCGAATCCTTTAGGAAAGGTTGTTTTGCTAACATTTAAATATAGTGATTATAAAAAAATATATTCGATTTTAAATGAATATACTTCTAGATTATCTAAAATCATATCAAAAAATTTGTAAGGAGGGATTTTAATGCCACAAAAGAAAAAACAAGAAAAAATAAAAGGAATAAAAAATAAAGAAAAGGCATTAGATAAAGATATGGAAGCTTTAAAAAAGGAAATAGAAGAATTAAAAAAAGAATTAGAAAGTCAAAAAGTTGAAAAAGAAAAGTTGATGGAAGAATATGAAAAAATAAAGAATTATGCAATTACATTAAAAATTGATTTTGAAAATTATAAAGATATAGTTCAAAAAGAAAAAATGAGAATAAAAAAAGAAACTAAAGAAGGAGTTATAAAGCAGTTATTACCAATATATAAGAACTTTTCAATCGTGATGAAAAATCAAGAAAATCTTAATATATTTGCAAAAGGTGTTGAAATGATTTATAAATCATTTGTAAAAACAATAGAAGATATTGGTATTGAATTTATTATGCCAGATAAAAATGATAAATTTGATCCGTTTGAACATGATGCAATAGAAAAAGTTGAAACAGATGAAGTTGAAGAGTATCATGTATATAGTTTGGAATCACCAGGAATAAAATTGGAAGGCAAAATAATTGAACCGGCAAAAGTAAAAGTAGCAATAAAACCGCAAAAAAAACAGGAAGAAGATAAAAAAGAAGATGAAAAAAAAGATGCAGAAAGGGGTGAATAATATTGAATCAAAGAAAAGATTATTATGAAATATTAGGAGTTTCAAGAAATGCAACACCAGAGGAAATTAAAAAGGCATATAGACAATTAGTTAAAAAATGGCATCCAGATAGACATCAAGAAAATAAAAATATAGCAGAGGAAAAATTTAAAGAAATACAGGAAGCTTATGAAGTATTAAGCGATCCTCAAAAGAAAGCATTATATGACAGATTTGGATTTGTTCCAGAAAACGGAATGCCACCACCTAATCAAGGTGGAGGAAGAGGAGGATTCGAAGATTTATTCGAAGATTTATTCGGCAATTTTGGTAATTTTGGAGGAACATTTTCTGATATTTTTGATATGTTTATGGGTGGAGGAAGCACGACATCACAAAGAAGACAGAGAACCTCTAAACCTCCTATTAAAGGAGAAGATAAGTTTTTCTCTATTTCTGTTGATTTAAAAGAAGTTTTAAATGATATAAAGAAACATATAGAATATGATAGATATGTGACATGTAAAGCATGTAATGGAACCGGAGCAAAAAACGGAACAAGTTTCACAACATGTCCAAGATGTAATGGCTCAGGGACTATAAAAGAAGAAGAAAGGACCTTCTTTGGTGTATTTGTAAGAAATTATCAATGTCCAACATGTCATGGCGAAGGTAAAATAATTAATGAGAGATGTAATGTTTGTCATGGAAGTGGGAAAAATATAGTTAGAGAAAAAATAGATATAACAATACCCGCAGGTGTGGAAGATGGTTATACTTTCAGAATTCCAAATAAAGGAAATGATGGTAAAAATGGGGGTTCTGCTGGAGATTTAATTATAAAAGTAAATGTTAGAAGGAATCCTAAATTCATCAGAAATGGTAATAATTTAGAAACAAGTATAGATATTGATTATGTTCAGGCTTTATTAGGTAGTACTGTTGAATTAGAATTACTAAATGGTAAGACTACAGTTAAAATTCCAGAAGGTACCAATCCCGGAACTGTGTTAGTTTTAAAAGGTCATGGTTTACCAGACTTTAGAACGGGGAAATACGGTGATTTATATGTTAAAATAAATGTGAAGTTTAAAAAACCAGGATTGAGGGAGAAAAGATTATTAAAAGAGATAGCAAAATTAAAAAAATTGGGGGAATAAGAATTGGAAAGACTTAAAAAAGAAAGTATTAATTATATACTAATAACAATAGGGACAATACTAACTGCCTTAGGAATAGTTCTTTTTCTTGACCCGTTTTCAATAGTTGCAGGTGGAGTTAGTGGATTAGCTATAGTTTTGAAAAATCTTTTTGGTTGGTGGTTAGGGTTACAAATGTTGATTTATAATGTAGTTTTATTTGCATTGGGATTCTGGCTTTTGGGTGTTGGATTTGGATTTAAAAGCATCTATGCCGCTTTATTGTTATCTTTTCTAATTGATTATTTTGAACAGGTATTGCATTTAGATACAATGATGAAAAATATTTTATTAAATACACAAATTCAAATAGATCCTTTGCTAATAAGTGCTATATATGGAGGAGTTTTAGCAGGAATTGGAATTGGATTAGTTATATGGCGTAATGCCTCGACAGGTGGAACAGACATTATAGCGATGATTATAAATAAATATTTTCATATTTCTACGGGAAAAGGACTTTTATTAGTAGATACATTAGTTACAATGTCAGCATTTTTGATTAATCCAATAGTTCCTATGTTTGGGGTTATAACCATTTTTGTTACATCTAAAATGATAGATACAGTTGTTGAAGGATTTGAAGCGACGAGAACGGTATTGGTAATAAGTGAAAAATATGATAAAATTAAAAAGGAAGTTTTTGAAAAGTTAGATAGAGGCGTAACTCTTCTAAATGGAAAAGGTGGGTATACATTAGAGGAGAAAAATATTTTAATGATTGTATTAACAAGAAGAGAAATAGGAGAACTCAGAAGAATTATAAAAAATATTGATGATAAAGCTTTCATAAGTATAATCCCAAATTCAGAAACACTTGGGTATGGATTTAAAAGGTTGAGATAGGAGGACTTAAAAGTGGAAGACCCCAGTAGTTATAAGCAAGTAATTATTATGATTTTACAAATAATATCTTTGTTGTTTTTATCAGCTTTTTTTTCGGCTTCTGAAACAGCATTAACATCAATGAGTCGATTAAAGGTTAAAGATTTAATTGAAAATGAGGATGATGAAAATACAAAAGAAAAATTGCATCACTTTCTTCATCATCCCAATCAACTATTAACCACAATCCTTGTAATGAATAATTTAGTAAATATATTGGTATCATCTTTAACTACAGCTTTTATTATTGAGCTTATTCCAGGAAATCCCGGAAGAGTAGTTGGAATCGTAACGGGAATATTAACTTTAATGATTTTAATCTTTGGTGAAATAACTCCAAAAGTTTATGCTAGAGAAAATACAGAGAAATTTTTTAATATAATATTTCCAGTTATTTCATTTTTAACATATATATTAAGACCTATAATTTGGTTGCTGGTAAATATTTCAAATTTTTTCATTAAACTTTTTGGTGGAGAAAAAATAAGCGAGGCACCATTTATTACAGAAGATGAAATAATGAATTATCTTGATATAGGCCATGAAGAAGGGGTAATCGAAAAAGATGAAAAATTTATAATGAAAAGAGGATTAGAATTAAAAGAAATTGCTGTTAAAGAAATAATGACACCAAGGGTTGATATTGTTGGCATTTCTGATGAAGATACATTGGAAAAATTAATCAAAATTATTAATGAAGAAGGATATTCCAGAATACCAATATATAAAGAATCAATAGATAATATTATAGGAGTATGTTATGCAAAAGATGTTTTTAAAATAATTGAAAAAGAAGGCATGAACAAATCAATTTTAGAAATAAACATAAAAAATTTAATGCATAAAGTTGAATACATACCGTTAACAATGAAGGTTAGAGATGTTTTAAAACTTTTTTTAGAAAAGCATACGCATATGGCAATTGTCGTTGATGAGTATGGTGGAACTGCAGGGTTGGTTACATTAGAAGATATATTAGAAGAATTAACTGGAGAAATATTGGATGAATATGACATTGTTTCTGAAGAAATAAACATTGTAAAACTCGGTAAAAACACATATTTGGTAAATGGAACGACACCATTAAATGATATTGAAAGAGAATTGGATTTAGAATTACCAGAAACAGATTTTGAAACTATAGGAGGTTTGTTGTTAGAAGAGTTTGAGAGATTCCCGAAAGCGGGAGAGAAGATTACATTAGAAGGAGTTATATTTGAAATTGTATCAGTATCGAAAAATAAAATAGATAAAGTTAAGATAACAGTTAAGGGGGAATTTAATGAAAACAAATCAGGAGAAAATTGAATTATTATACGGAAAAGCAAAAGAAGCTATGAAAAATTCATATTCACCATATTCCAAATTTAAAGTTGGAGCAGCATTGTTAACTAAAAGTGGGAAAATATATACAGGAACTAATATAGAAAATGCCTCATATGGATTGTCTATGTGTGCAGAAAGAATAGCTATATTTAAAGCTGTTTCTGAAGGTGAAACCGAATTTGAAACGTTGGTTGTAATAGGAGATACAGAAACTCCTATAAGTCCATGTGGAGCATGTAGGCAGGTAATTGCAGAATTTGGTGTTAATGAAGTTGTTTTAACAAATTTAAAAAAAGATTTAAAAAAAATGAGTGTTAAAGAGTTGCTTCCATATGGTTTTTCTGGAGAAGAATTAGATGGTAAAGATTCTAATAATAGATGAGAATGAAGATCATAGATTTTTTATAAAGTATATTTTTTCTAATGAGAATAAAGTTTTAAAAGATTTAGAATTTGATGAAAAATTTAAAATTTATGAGGCAAGAGATGGAATTGAGGGAGTGAAGATGGCTCAGTTATATGAGCCAAATATTGTTATACTGGAAGAAAATCTTCAGGAAATAGATGGAATTGTAGTTTGTGAAAAGATAAAAGCATTAAAACCAGATACTCCCATTATATTTTTAACTACGGTAAATGTATTAGAAATTAAAGAAAAGGCATTTCAAGTTGGAGCATCTGATTATATAATAAAACCTGCACACCCCTATGAAATCATAATGAGGATAAAAAAACATTTGGATTTTTATAATGCCCAGAAAAAATTAAAAAAAACTTTAGAAAGTTATGAAAAGGATTTAAAAATTGCTCGGAATGTTCAAAAAAATTTATTACCAAAAATAAAAAAAATTAATAATGTTATGTTTGATTATATATATATATCTTCACATAATACGTCTGGAGATATGATAGGTGTAGTCCCTATAGGTGATAATAGAGTTTTTGCGTATGAATATGATATATCTGGTCATGGCGTTACTTCGGCGCTTTTATCTATAATAGTACGTCAAGAAATTGAGCAGATAGTACAGGGTAATGAAATAATAGATTTAAAAGAAATAATATTAAAATTGGAAGAAAATACAAAAGAATATTTTTTTGATGGGATGTATTTTACTGGTATTTTCTCAATAATTTCAAAAGATAAAATAGAATATGCAAATTTAGCCCATAGAGAAATAATTTTTTTGAAAAAAGATAAAAAAATAGAATATGATTCAAGAACAGAATTTCCTATGGGAGTCGGTTTGATTGACAGAAACAATTTGAATATATATAATAAAACTATAGATAAAGATTCTTTTATAATTTATTATACAGATGGGATTTTGGAAATAGATAATTTTTCTGAAAAAAGATTATATGAATTTTTAACGTCAAAAAAATATAATCATCCTCAAGAAATTATAAATGACTTTAAAAAGAAGTTTGAAACATTATTGGATTTTAATTTTCCAGATGATGATATAACAGTGTTAGTGTTAAAACAGGAGGAATAAATATGAATTTTGAAGAGAGAGAATTGAATGAAGAACAGATTTTTAAAGGAGTATTATTGGATGTAAGAAAAAGTATTGTGGAACTACCAAATGGAAAAAAATCAACACGTGAATTTGTTGTACATCCTGGTGCTGTTGCAATACTTCCAGTTGAAGATGATTATGTATATTTAGTTGAGCAATATAGATTTCCTATCAAAAGGCATTTGTTAGAAATACCAGCAGGAAAATTTGACGAAATAGGTGAAGAGCCATTAGAATGTGGAAAAAGAGAATTAGAAGAAGAAATAGGAAAAAAAGCAAAAACATGGATCTATCTTGGATATATACACACAACACCGGGTTTTTCAAATGAATTAATTCATTTATATTTAGTTAAAGATTTTGAGGAATCAGAAATGAATTTAGATGAAGATGAATTTTTAGAAGTAAAAAAAATTAATATTAAAGAGTTTGAAAAAATGATTTTGAATAATGAAATAACAGATGCAAAAACCATAGCAGCATATACAAGAGCAAAACTAATAGGAGGGATATAGAAATGAGTGTTAGAGTAAGATTTGCACCAAGTCCAACAGGATTTTTACATGTGGGAGGTGCAAGAACAGCTTTATACAATTATCTTTTTGCAAAAAAACATAATGGAGTTTTTGTATTGAGAATTGAAGATACTGATATTGAAAGATCAACAAAAGAATCAGAAGATCAATTGATAGATGCTTTAACATGGTTGGGTTTAGACTGGGATGAAGGCCCGAATGTAAAAGGGGAATATGGACCATATAGGCAAAGTGAAAGAAAATATATATATAAAAAAATGGCAGAGAAATTGATAAATGAAGGTAAAGCATATTATTCTTATGTTTATCCTGAAGAAATGGAAGCGATAAAAGAAAAATTATCAAAAGAGGGAAAACCACCACATTATTCATATGAGTTATTAGAACCATATAACACAGAAGAAAGAAAAAAGGAATTTGAAGAAAAAGGATTAAAACCTGTAGTATTTTTTAAAATGCCAAGAAAAGCATTTTCTATTAACGATTTAATAAAAGGGCCCGTTACATTTGGCGAAGGAGCTATAGGAGATTTTATAATTATGCGAAGCAATGGATTACCAACATATAATTATGCAGTTGTAATTGATGATATGACAATGGAAATTACTCATGTGATAAGAGGAGATGATCATTTATCAAATACATTAAGACAGGTAGCATTATATGAGGCTTTTGGAGTAAAAATTCCAGAATTTGCACATGTTTCAATGATTTTAGGGCCGGATGGAAAAAAATTATCAAAAAGACATGGAGCAACATCTGTAGAAGAGTTTAGAAATAAAGGATATCTTCCAGAGGCTTTAGTTAATTATTTGGCATTATTGGGTTGGTCACATCCAGAAGGAAAAGAAATATTGACTTTAAACGAAATGATAGAAAATTTTGATTTAAACAGGGTAAATTCCAGTCCAGCAATATTTGATAATGAAAAATTAAAATGGATGAATGGTGTATATATAAGACAAGCAAATCTCGAAAGAATTGTAAAGCTTTCAAAACCTTTTATTCTTGAAAAAGGTTTGTTAACTGAAGAGCAATTTGAAAATAATAAAAAATGGGTAACTGAAGCTATAGATATAGTAAGAGAATCAGTAGAAGATTTGTCTCAAATTCCAGATAAATTAGAGACATTCTTGAAGGATTTTGAAGTAGATCTTGATAATGAAGAATTAACAGATTTCTTAAAGGCAGATGGAGTAAAATCAACAATAAAATTAATATACGAAAAAGTTTTAAATGACCCAGATTGGAAAGTAGAAACAATATTAAAAAATATAAAAGAAGCTATGAAAGAATCAAAACCAAAGAAAAAACCTTTTTATATGTCATTAAGAAAAATATTAACAGATTCTTTTGAAGGCCCAGATTTAGTAAAAACTATTCATTTAATTGGAAGGAGCAGAGTCCTTCAGAGATTGGAAAGAGTGGTGGCAAAATGGTAAAGGTAAAAATTTTTGACACGCTTAAAGGTGGATTAGTAGATTTTGAACCAATTGAAAAAAATCATGTTAGAATGTATGTATGTGGCCCAACTATATATAATCTAATTCATGTTGGTAATGCAAGACCTATGATAGTTTTTGATGCATTTAGAAGATTTTTAGAGTATATAGGGTATAAAGTAACAATGGTTCAAAACTTTACAGATATTGACGATAAAATTATAAATAAAGCTAACGAAGAAGGAGTTCCTTTTGAAGAAGTAGCAGAAAGATATATAGTAGAATATTGGAAAGATTCTTATTATTTAAGAATCAGACCAGCAAATTATCATCCAAAAACATCCAATTATGTTTCTGAAATAATTGAATTTATAGAAGATTTAATAAAAAAAGGTTTTGCATATGAATCACAAGGTGATGTGTATTTTGATGTAACAAGATTCGAAAAATATGGAGAATTGTCCCATAGAAATCCAAAGGACATGATTGCAGGATCAAGAATTGAAATATCTGAAAAGAAAAGAAATCCTTTGGATTTCACACTTTGGAAAAAGGCTAAAGAAGGAGAACCATATTGGGAAAGTCCATGGGGAAATGGAAGACCAGGATGGCATATTGAATGTTCTGTTATGTCCAATTGCCTTTTGGGGGATTCTTTTGATATACATGCAGGAGGAAATGATTTAGTATTTCCACATCATGAAAATGAAAAGGCACAATCTGAAGCAAGACATGGAAAAACATTTGCAAAGTATTGGATGCATAATGGAATGATAAAATTTTCTGGGGAAAAAATGTCGAAATCTATAGGTAATATATGGCTTGTAAGAGAATTAGTTAAGTCATATGATCCTGATACAATAAAAACATTTATTTTGTCTAAACATTATAGAACACCGCTTGACTTTACAGAAGAAGGGTTGAATGCACAGAAAAAATCTGTAAAAAGGGTTAATGAGGCATTGAAAAGAGTAGAAGAAAAATATAACGATCATGTTCCATATGTACCAAAATCAGAATATATGGAAGATAAGATTAATGAATTTATAGAAAATTTAGCTTTGGACTTTAATACTCCAAAAGCAATAGCGTTAATTTTTGAATTAACAAATGAATTGAATAAATCATTTGATGAAAATAATGAAAAAAGAGTTTTAGAAACATATCATTTAATTAGAAATGAGTTTGGTCCAATATTAGGAATATTTGAATTACCCACGAAAGAGGAAAAAACATTAAAAACAAAAGAATTGATGAATTTGATAATAAGTGTAAGAAATTCATTAAGGAAAGAGAAAAATTTTCAATTAAGTGATTATATTAGAGATACACTGAAAAATATAGGAATAGTACTAAAAGATACACCAGATGGAACAAAATACATAATAGAATAAAAAAACCGGGAAAAATCCCGGTTTTTTTATTATGAAAAATTCTTCATTTTATATTTGACAAGTGTAAAAAATGTGTTATAATTGTAAAGAAAAAGAAAAATGGAGGTAGGGTGATGAATTGCGAAAACGATATTTTATCTAATTTTGAACTAATGGCAGAACTTTCTTCTAGATTTACAGGGGAAGAAAACGAAAAGGAATTTATGGAGAAATTATTATCAGTTGCAATTGAAAGTATTCCAGAAGCAGAAGCTGGGTCAATTTGGTTGATAGACAATACTTTGTATAGGGCAGTAGCAGGATATAATTATAAAGAAGGAATTATTGAAAATCTTGTTGTTCCGTTGGAAGATGCTTATATACATAAATATCTTGATTCTATGGATATAATTGAGATAAATTCTTTTGAGGAATTTACAAGTCCATCAAAGTTATTTCAAGATAATGTAAAACTTATTCATGCGAAACACGAAACAATGATAACTTTGGCATATCCTTTAAAAGTTGGAAACAAAGTAAAAGGGCATATTTATATTGATAATTTCAAATTAAAAAGATTTAGTGAGACAGCAAAAAAATCATTAAAGATTTTTGGTAGTTTTGCATCAACATTTTTAACTTTGAAATCACTAAGAGATGAAGAAAAAAATGCAAATGAATTAAATAGTATATATTTAAGTTTTATAACGCATGAAGTTAGAACACCGTTAACGGCAATATTAGGATATGCAGAAAGTATTTTAAGAGGCAATAAAGATTTGACAAAGGATGAAATAATAGATTTGGTAAAAAGAATATATATGAGTTCAAGACATATGAACTCATTAATTACTGATCTTTCAACATTTAATAAGCTAAATAGAGAAGAAGAACTTAATATTTCAGAAGTTCATTTGAAATTTCTTATTTATGAATCAATTTCTATTGTTGAACCACAGTTATCTCCTGAAGTTGAATTAAATATCAAATTTGGAGAGAATATTCCTGAAATGATAGAAACAGATCCGATTAAAATGAAACAAATTTTGGTTAATATAGTTGGTAATGCTATAAAATATACAGATCAAGGGTATGTAAATGTCAGCATAGATTTTGATGAAAAAACAAAAGAATATATAATTATTGTAAAAGATAGTGGTCCAGGAATGCCTGAAGATAAGTTGGAAGATGTATTTAAGCCCTTTGTTAGATTAGCGAAAAATAAGCCTGGAAGCGGTTTGGGTTTAGCTATAGTAAAGAAATTAATAGAAAAGCTAAAAGGTAGAATACGTATCGATTCTAAAGTCGGAGAAGGGACAACTGTAGAGCTTAGATTTCCTCAAAAAATACATTAATAATAACAAAACTCCCCCATTTTTGGGGGAGTTTTGTTATTAATATTACCATTATGTTGTGGATTTGCAGAGTAAAAAGTAGAACGTTTAATGTTTTAACGATTAAGCAAATAATATAAAGATAAGCTAGGATATGGATTTTGCTATATCCAACATTTTATTAGTTATATTAAGTAATAATTTATAGATAAATTTAATTTTATATATAAAATATGAATAAAAATTTCAAATTTGACATTTAAAATATTATGGTATATAATTTTAGTATAATAAATTGTTAGAAATATTTATACTTGTGAGGTGTTATTATGTTAGTAGATTTTAGTTTTTACAATTTTAAATCCTTTGCAAAGAAAACGGAATTTTCAATGATAGCAGATGATAAAGAATCGAAACATTTTTTTAAAGCTGAAAAATTCAGATTATTAAAAACTGCAGCAATATATGGTCCAAATGCAGGAGGAAAAAGTAATTTACTTAAAGCTTTTAAATTTTATATATATCTTATTTTAAATTCAGCGATTTTTGGGTTTGAAATTCCTGATGAAAGGTTTAAGTTGAGTGAAAAGCTCGTAAATGAGCCTATGATATTTGAAGGAAGATTTATTATAAATAATGTTTATTATAGATATGGATTTTCAATAAAAGATAGTAAAATTGAAAGCGAGTGGCTTTATCACAGACCTAAAGGGCGTGAAGCAAGGATATTTGAAAGGGATTGGCAAGAATTCAAAAGAGGAAAATTTTCTGAAGGAAAAGGTGTTGAAGAAAAAACGAAAGAAAATACACTTTTTCTATCTTCTTTAGCTCAATGGAACAGCCAAATTGCAACTAGAATAGTGGAGTTTTTTAAAAATATAAACTTTATTACTCCGGATTTTCCTCCAGGAGTTACTTTAGATTTAATAGAAAAGGGTATAATTGATAAGGAAGAATTTTTAAATATATTAAAAAATGCCGATATAGGAATAAACGATTTTAAAAACGAAAGAATAGCATTAAAAATAGATGAAGAGTCTTCATTAAGTTCAAGAGATATTGGAATTATATCTATAAAAGATAAAAAGTTTTATTTGAATAAACTTGTGACATATCATCCATTTTTTGATGATGAAGATAATTATATAAAGAATGTTGAATTTAATTTTTTAAAGGAAGAATCGGATGGAACAAAAAAATATTTTAATATTTTAGGACCTGTATTAGCGACCCTAAAAAACGGGACTGTTTTATTTATAGATGAACTTGATACAAGAATTCATCCATTATTATTAAGAACAATAATAGAACTCTTTCATTCAGAAAAAAACAAAAAGAATGCACAGTTGATTTTTACAACACATAATACAATCATTTTAGATTCGGAATTATTTAGTAGAGATCAGATATGGTTTGTAAGTAAAGATAAATATGGAAAATCAGAGTTATATTCCCTCCTTGAAATAAAAGGTGTAAGAAAAAATGCGAATTTTGAAAGAGAATATTTAAATGGAAAATATGGTGCTATTCCATATCTAAAGAAAATCTTAAAAGGATTTGATATCAAATGAGTCGAAAAGGTTATTTTGGCAAAAAAGGCAAAAGAAGAAAAAATACAAGAGAAATTAAACCTTTGATTTTAATAGTATGCGAAGGTGAAAAAACAGAAAAATATTATTTTGATTCTTTTGAAGTATCAAATGCATATGTTAAAGTTGAAGGAGAAGGAAGAGGAGCAAATGTTTTATTAAAAGCAGCAAAGAAATATTTTAAAAAAGAAAAATTTGATCAGGTATGGCTTGTATTTGACAAAGATGAAATAGATGATCAAAAATTTGACGAATCTATAAAAGAAATTAAGAAAAAAGGTTATAATCCTATATATTCTAATCCATGTTTTGAATTATGGTATTTATTGCACTTTGTTTTTTATCAAACATCTTTGAGCAAAGAACATTGTTTGAGAAAATTAAAAGAAAAAATTCCTGAATATGAAAAAAATATTGGAGATATGTATGAAAGATTAAAAGATAAAATGAAATTAGCTATAAAGAATGCTGAAAATTTGGAAAAACAAAAGAAAGTTATAAATAGTTATTCTAAAAAGAATCCATATACAAATGTTTATAAATTGGTTGAAGAATTGAGAAAATATGAAAGATAATATATCTATAATTCTAAAAACTGAATACAAAATATAACACACAAAATTATGTATAAATGCAGCTTATTAATAAAATTTTTTACCTCGTAACTTTTGGAAAATACACCATAATTATATTATTTTTTGCTTCTCGAAGAAAAACTGCAAAAGTTCTCTAAAGTTTCTTAGTTCATATTTAGTTTTTTATTTTTTTAATGATAACTTTAATAATTTTATTTCTTTAGATCATTTTGTTGCAAATATTGGAGTTAAATATACAGTAAAACAAGAAAACCAATAAATAAAAACTCCCCCATTTTTGGGGGGAGTTTTTTTTATCCTTTTTTATCTAAGGCAAGTTTTTCCTCATTATTAGCATATCTTCTCATCCTTGTTTCATAATTATAAATTCCACGTTTGGAAGGATATTTTTCTGCATAACCTTTTTCATACCATAATTTATCAGCATAAGGTTTCCATCCTTCAGCTAATTTATCAATTTCTGGTGCTAATTCTGTTATAACTTTTTCACTACCAGGATGTTGAGGTATGGCGTTGAATTTTTTTACCATAGCTCTAAATACTTTTGGATTATCGATAATTGGACATGGTCTAAATAGGTTGTTTGAGTATGGTATAGTCTTTTTATAAGCTTCAAAGAACGGAGATTTTAAAATTTCAAGTATAGTTTTTTCTCTAATATTATCAACTGCGAATTGTTGGAAAACGCATGGTTCTGCATAACCTTTTGCATTAATATGTAAATATTTTGAACCTGCAGCTAAACAACCATGTGTTAAGAATCCGTGATTCCAGAAATCAGCTACAAAAGCAAAATCGCCACCAAGCCTCATTTTTTCTGTAATCTTAAATCTTTCGAATCTTTGTTCAGGTGTTGGTACCAAATCCATTGTAGGATCCATACCAACAGGCATAAATTGATATATCCAAACATAAGCAACATTATGATCTTTTAAGAAATTCCAAAAATCTTCACTCATAATTAAATTATGATTTTTTCTTGTAGCAGTAACTGAAGCTCCATAAATTACGCCATATTTTGTTAATAATTCATACGCATGCATGATTTTTTTGAATACACCTTTTCCTCTTCTCCAATCAGTCATTTCTTCAAAACCTTCAATAGATATTGAAAGTGTAGCATTTCCTAATTCGGCTAATTTTTTTGCTTTTTCTTCTGTCATCAATGTTCCGTTAGTATAAACCATGAAATAAGAGTCATTAAATTCTTCGAGCATTTCAAATAAATGAGGATATATAAAAGGTTCTCCACCTGTAATAACAAAGAAATATATTCCTAATTCATTAAATTGTCTAATTATACTAAATAACTCTTCTTTTGATAATTGATATTTATGTCCATACAAGCCAGCATAACATCCAACACAATTTAGATTACATGCATAAGTTGGACTAATAACAGCCAATTTTGGTAATACAACTTTATGTTCGTGCATTTTTTCCTGACGTACTTTTTCACCAACAGCAAACTCATTGATAATCAAATTGTTTATAATCTTTTCTACAACTTTAGGATTAGATCTTTTAAAAAGATTTGACCAGTTAACGAGCATAGGATCATGATTTTCTGCACCTTCAGCTAATTTTCTTAAACCACTTTTTGTTGGTTCTTTTGCTAAATTCGACAATGTTCTTAATAATCTTGCTAAATCTTCCACATCAGAGTTTCGTACAACATTAGTTACCAATTTTGAAGCTTGTTTCATCATCATGTTTTTCATACTGTCAAGGATTTTCATAAAAAACCCCTCCTTTTTATGCCATTAATTTTCCTATTATATATTCTAAAGATGAACAAAGTTCCTCTTCCTTAAATTCTACCCCAACTGATTTATAGATTCCAATTCCATCGATCATAGCCTGTAATATAATAGCTGTTGTTTTATTAGGTACGAATTCAGACCATAAATCAAACAACTGAGTATAATAATCATGGAATAAATTGCCAAGCTCTTTAAGTCTTTTTTTATCATGAATAGAATTTATCAATATCTCAAAAAGTCTTAATAAGTCATCAGAAGGGAATTCTTTTATTATTTTTGAATAAAGTTTAATGATGGCTTTTGCTTTTTCTTCTTTTGATGTTTCTTGAGGTAAAAGATTTGATAAATAGTATTTAAGTCGTTCTACAAGTATTCCAAAAGATGTGATTATCAAAGAATCTTTACTATCAAAATATAAATATAAAGTTCCCTTAGAAACTCCCGTTTCTTTAGCAACATCATCCATTGTAAAGTGAGATAATCCTTTACTTAAAATAAGATCTAAAGCATTTTCTGCAATTTTTCTTTTTTTTTGTTCTTTGTAATTAGATTTTTTTTCTGAAATATTACCTGCCATATAAAACACCTCTCATGACTGACTGGTTAGTCAATTATATTATAATACATTTAACAAACAGTTTCAAATATGACAAAATAAGTCATAAAATTGAACCGTCAGTTTATTAAGTTATAAAAGTAGCAATTAAACAAGTTTTTTTTATTTTAAAAAAATGACTGACTGGTTAGTCAAAGGTGTAAAAAAATATCAACCATATTGTTACTTTTAGTTAATGTTTTTTATTACTTGATTTTCATTATAAATAATGATATAATAAGCTTGTATAACCGCCGGGGGAGCTCCTATTCCGGAGCTGAGATTAAGGTGGAAGCCTTAGACCCCAGCACCTGATCCGGGTAATACCGGCGTAGGGAGAGCGGGAGTTAATAGAGTGTAATTTACGCCTTCCAATGCCGGAAGGCGTATTTTTTTATATAAAATTTTATTAAATTTTTAGGGAGGTGTAGTGTATGAAGAAAGTTTTGATGGTATTAATGAGCCTTTTTGTAATTGGGATAATCTTTTCTGATGCACTAACAGTTTATGTGTATGATAGTTTAGATTGGATTAAGAAAGGAACTGTCCAAAAATTTGAAAAAATGTATGGTATAGATGTAAACGTTGTTGTTTTAGGTGATGGGGGAAATGTTTTAGCAAGATTAAAACTTGAAAAGAATAATCCTAAAGCAGATGTTGTTATAGGACTTGATCAATCTTTGTCGGTATTAGCTATAAAAGAAAAACTTATTATTCCGTATAAACCTTTAAATATAAATAAGATAAAAAATATGGATTTGTTGTATGACAAAACTTATTATTTAACTCCTTATGATTATGGTGCAATTGCAATTGTTTATGATCCAGAAAAAATAAAAAGCATACCAGAAAGTTTTGAAGATTTGACAAAATTGAATAAAAAGCTTATTATTCAAGATCCAAGAACATCAAGCACAGGTCAGGCGTTTTTATTATGGACAATAGCTGTTTATAAAGAACAATGGAAAGATTTTTGGAAAAGATTAAAACCAGCAATTTTAACAGTAACGCCAGGATGGAGTGAAGCTTTTGCCAAGTTTGAGTCAGGAGAAGCACCAATGATGGTAAGTTATGCAACAGATGGAGCTTATTCATATTATTATTATAATTCAACAAAATACAAAGCATTTATTCCAAAAGAAGGGGCATATGTTCAGATAGAAGGAGCTGGAATTGTAAAAGGAACAAAACATTTGGAATTAGCTAAAAGGTTTATAGAATTTTTACTGTTCGATGATTTTCAAAAAGAAATTCCTTTAAATCAATGGATGTTTCCTGTTGTAAATACAGAATTACCAGAAGCTTTTAAGTATGCAATTATTCCAGATAAAGTAGTCACAGTAAAACCAGAAGAAATTGACAAAAATATGGAAAAATGGCTTGAAGAATGGGAAGAAATAATGTTGCAGTAAAAAAGAAAAATGTAGAAAGTAAAGAAATAATAAATATAAAAAATGGGGCTATGGCCTCATTTTTTATTACTAAAAATTAATGAGTTGATGTATAATATAGATACATGAATGGGGGAGATAGAATGATATTGAAAATTATTACTTTATTGATTTTCTTTTTTACTTATTATTTGATTATTTTTGGAAAAGGGAATAAGGCAGTAATTGCGTTTAGTATGGGATTGTTGATTTCTCTTTTAAAGGTTTCCGAAAATTTAAAAGTTGAAAATGTGGGAGATTTTATTGATTTTAATACATTAGGAATTTTATTTGGTATGATGATTATCGTTGGGATATTAAAAACAACAGGATTATTTCAGGCAATAGCTATATATATTGTAAGAAAGTCAAAAGGAAATGTAATTTCTATATTTATTTTTACACTTCTTGCTGTTGCTATCCTTTCAAGTGTTTTAGATAATGTAACAACGCTAATTCTATTTTCACCTGTTATAATATATATCTGTCAGGAAATAGAAATCAAACCAGAAATATTTCTTTTTCCAATGATTTTTGCAGCTAATATAGGTGGCACCGCAACAATGATAGGTGATCCTCCAAATATTTTAATTGGAAGTGCTTCTGGAAGTAGTTTTTTGGAGTTTTTAATGATTATGTCAATTCCTGCTTTGGCTACTCTTTTAATTTCTATATTTTATTTTGTTTCTAAACATAAAGAATTAAAAGAAGTGGAAAAAAAGAAATTAGAGACGTTGTTAAAAGCTGATCCAAAAAAAGCTATTGTCGATTATAACTTGCTAAAAAAAGGTCTTATAGTATTTACTCTTGTAATATTAGGTTTTTTTATACATGAATATTTGGATTATGAAGCGGCGTTAATAGCATTAACAGGTGGAGCTATAATGTTATTATTATCAAAAAAGGATTTTGATGAAATTTCTCATGAAATAGAATGGGATACGTTATTTTTCTTTGTTGGATTATTTGCTATTGTAAAAGCGCTGGAAGATGTACATGTTATAGAAGATGTAACAAATTTGATATATAATTTTATTTCACATCCATATGTATTATTGCTTATAGTATTATGGGGATCTGGAATTTTAGCCGCTTTTATGGGGGCTGTGCCTGTTGCAACAATTTTTATTCCTATAGTTCGTGGACTTATAGGAACGTTTCCCAATAGCGATTTATTATGGTGGGCATTGGCTTTAGGAGCAAGTTTTGGTGGAAATGGTACTATAAGTGGAGCTGCGTCTAATATGGTTATAGTAGGAATGATTGAAAGTAACTTTAACAGAAAAGTTGGATTTACGGATTTTATGAAACTTGGTATGAAGATAGCCGTTTTAGGCTTATTAATTTCGTCTTTATATTTATATATTTTATTAGAAATATAGAAGGGGTGATAGAATGGGTTATGTTGTTAACACAGATTTTGGAGTTGTTAAAATAAGTAAAGGGGAACAATTTTTTAAAGTTGCAGATATGCTTCAAAAAAATAATAAGCATACTATTCTTGCAATTAAATTTAATAATGAAATTAAGGAATTATGGAAGAAAGTACATGATAATGGTTTTGCAAAACCTGTAGATATAACTTCCAATGAAGGAATGAGGATATATAGAAGGGCATTGCTTTTTATTATTTATATTGCCTTAAAAAGAATGCATAAAAAATCAAAACTTGTAGTTCATCATGCCATTGGCCCAGGACTATATTTTGAAATAAGGGGAGTAAGAAATTCAGAAAAAAATATTGATAAGTTGAAGGAAGAAATGAAAAAAATAATAGATGAAAATATACTTTTTGAGAAAATAACATTGAGTAAATTTGATGCAATAAAATATTTTGAGGAATCAGAAGAGCATGATAAAGCCTTATTGTTCAAATATAGAAAAAAAACAACAGTAAAGGTTTATAAATGTGAAAAGTATATAAATTATTTTTATGAATATATGCCACCATCAACAGGATATATTGATAAATTTGATATAATAGCTTATGACAAAGGATTTATTTTATTGCATCCAACTAATATGAGTCCTGAAAATATTCCGGAATTTAAGCCATTGCCGAAACTTTCTTCAACATTTATAGAATATAAAAAGTGGTTGGATATTTTAAACATAAAAAGTGTTGGAGAGTTAAATGCTATAATAGCAAAAGGTGTGAGGAAAAGCGGTGAATTAATTAGAATTACAGAAGCATTACATGAGAAAAAATATGCAAATATTGCAGATGAAATTATAAAAAGAAAAAATGTAAGGTTAATATGTTTAGCCGGCCCATCATCATCTGGAAAAACAACTAGCGCTAAAAGAATATCTCTTGAATTAAAGGTTCATGGTAAAGAACCATTGCAGATATCATTGGACGATTATTATATGGATTATGAAAAAATTCCTTTAACAGATGAAGGGAAAAAAGATTTAGAATCTTTAAGAGCTTTAGATCTTGATCTGCTAAATAAAAATTTGAAAGATTTAATAGAGGGAAAAGAGGTGGAATTACCGAAATATAATTTTATTACTGGAAAAAGAGAATGGACAGGTAAAAAGGTCAGAGTGAAAAAGGATCAACCAATAATAATAGAAGGGATTCATGGTTTAAATGAGAAATTAACAGAAAGTATACCAAGAGATCAAAAGTTTAAAGTTTATGTCAGTGCTTTAATTCAAATGAATCTTGATGAGATGAATAGAATTCCGACAACAGATACAAGATTAATTAGAAGGATAGTTAGAGATTATAATTTTAGAGGAGCAACAGCATTAAGAACATTACAACTTTGGCCAGAAGTAAGAAAAGGTGAAGAAGAAAATATATTCCCATATCAGGAAGAAGCAGATGTTATGTTTAACTCTTATTTAGTGTATGAGCTTCCTATATTGAAATTATTTGCAGAACCATTATTATTAGAAATTGATAATACTTTACCAGAATATACAGAAGCAAAAAGATTATTAAGATTTTTGGATTATTTTTTGCCATTGCCTGCAATTAATGAAGTTCCAAAAATTTCCGTATTGCGAGAGTTTATTGGGGATAGCGCTTTTGAATATTGATAGGAGGTTTTCAAATGCCAGGATATGGAAGAGGACAGGGTAGATTTAGAAGAGGATGGATAGAATCTTTTGTGCTTTTAATTATAGCAGAAAAACCATCTCACGGATATGAAATTGCGAATAAATTATCTGATTTTGGAGTTATTTTAAATGGTATAGGTCAAATGGGTAATTTGTATAGAACATTATCAAAATTGGAAGATATGGGTTTGGTGGTTACAGAGTGGGATACAGCAGACACAGGTCCTTCAAAAAAAGTATATAAAATAACTCAAGATGGATTATCTTTTTTAAAAAACTCTAAAAAAGAGTTTGAAGAATTTAAAAATATAATAGATATTTTTATAGATAGAGCATCAAAGTTCTAAAAACCTCTGCAGAAATAGCGCAGAGGTTTTATTTTTATATATAGCACATAAATTATTGATAAAAATTAATTAAACAAAATTGACATATATAAATTTTTATGATATAATTCACTCAGTGAATGAAAATAAAATTATATAATGAATATAATGATTATGGAGGGATGGAAATGTCTTTAATGGAAAAGATTCAAAACAAAACAGCAAAAATAGGTGTAATAGGTCTTGGATATGTTGGATTGCCTTTAGCGGTGGAAAAAGCAAAAGCAGGTTATAATGTAATAGGGATTGATGTACAGGAAGAAAAGGTTAAAATGGTAAATAACGGAATTAATTATATTGGTGATGTTGTCAATGAAGAACTTGAAAATTTAGTGAAGGATGGAAAAATAGTAGCTACAACAAATTTTGATGAATTAAATAATTGTGATGCTATTATGATTTGTGTGCCAACACCACTTGATAAATTTAAACAACCAGATTTGCAATATGTTGTTGCTTCAACAAAAGAAGTAGCAAAAAGATTGCATAAAGATATGCTTATAACTTTAGAGAGTACAACATATCCCGGAACAACAGAAGAGGTTATGTTACCAATTTTGGAAGAAACAGGTTTAAAAGTTGGAAAAGATTTTTACTTAGCCTTTTCTCCAGAAAGAGTGGATCCGGGAAATTTAAGATATAAAACAAAAAATACACCAAAGGTAGTTGGTGGTGTAACATCTGAATGTACAAGACACGCAAAAATATTATATGAAAATGTTCTCGAAGCAGAAGTTTTTGCTGTATCTTCTCCCAAAGAGGCAGAAATGGCAAAAATACTTGAAAATACATTTAGAATAGTAAATATTGCTTTAATTAACGAAATGGCAGTTGTTGCAAAGAAATTAGGTATAAATATATGGGAAGTTATTGATGCAGCAGCAACAAAGCCATTTGGATTTATGCCCTTTTATCCCGGACCAGGTGTTGGCGGTCATTGTATTCCAATAGATCCATTTTATCTAACCTATAAAGCAAGGGCAGTTGATTATCATACAAGATTAATAGAAATGGCTGGGGAAATTAATGATGCAATGCCGGAATATGTTGTTTCAAGACTTCAGGATATTCTTAATGATAGAAGGAAATGTTTAAATGGGGCTAAAGTATTATTACTTGGTGTTGCTTATAAAAATGATATAGACGATTTAAGAGAATCTCCAGCATTAAAAGTTATTGAACATTTGGAGAAAAAACATGCAAATATTATTATACATGATCCATATATTCCTGAATTTAAACATAAAGGTAAAGAATATAAGAGTGTAGAATTGACGAAAGAATTATTAGAAAGTGTTGATGCAGTTGTTTTAACAACAGCACATTCAAATATTGATTATGAATTTGTATTAGAGTATGCTCCATTTTTATTTGATACGAAAAATAGAACAAAAAATATTCAAAAAAATAAAAATAAGGTGATATTGTTATGATTCGAATGGCTTTAATTGGTTGTGGACGAATTGCAACAAAAAAACATACAGAGGCTATTATAAAAAATAAAGATTTATTTGAACTTGTTGCTGTTGTAGATCCGGTTATTGAAAAGGCAGAAAATATAGCACGTATAATGGAAGAAGCTGGATTAAAAAAACCAGAAATATATACAGATTATAAAGAAGTTTTAAAAAGAGAAGATATAGATATGGTATCTATAGCAACAGAAAGTGGATATCATTATCAAATATCCATAGATGCTATGAATAATGGGAAACACGTGCTTGTTGAAAAACCAATGGCATTATCAACAAAAGCAATGGATCACATGATACAAATTTCAAATGAAAAAAATTTAAAGCTTGGGGTGTGTTTTCAAAATAGATTTAATCCACCAATTCAAGAATTAAGGAAAAAGCTTGAAAATGGGGATTTTGGAAAATTGTTGCACGGTCAGATTTCTATTCGCTGGAATAGAAATAAATCATATTATGAACAGGCTCCATGGCGAGGCACATGGGAACTTGATGGAGGTACATTGATGAATCAATGTACGCATGGCATAGACTTATTACAATGGACATTTGGAGAAATAGATGAAGTTACAGGAAAAATAGAAAATTTTAATCATCCATATATAGAAGCGGAAGATTTTGGTAGTGCAATTATAAAGTTTAAAAATGGTTCAGTTGGTATTATAGAAGGGACAGCAAATGTTTATCCAAGAAATCTTGAAGAAACTTTAGCGGTCTTTGGAGAAAAAGGAACGGTAGTTATAGGTGGATTAGCGGTAAACAAGATAGAAACGTGGAGATTTGAAAATGAGGACACACATCCATTCCAGAATTTACCAGATCCTGATACCGTATATGGAGCAGGACATGTACCTCTGTATAAAGATTTTTATGAAGCAATAATTGACGATAGGAAACCATATGTTTCTGGAGAAGATGGAAAAAAAGCTATAGAAATTGTATTGGCTATTTATAAATCATCAAAAGAAGGGAAACCTGTAAAATTTCCTTTCGAATTTTCTACAGAAGAAATGGAAAATTATTTTGAGAAGGTGAGAATATGATTTCTGAATATGCGAAAATCCATGATTCTGTAAAATTAGGTCATAATATCGAAATTGAAGAAAATGTTATTATAGAAGAAAATGTAAAAATAGGAAATAATGTTGTTATTAAAAAGGATACAATTATAAAAAAAGGATGCGTTATTGCAGATAACACAGTTTTAGGGAAAAAACCATTTAAAGCTTCAAATTCAGCAGTAACAAAAGAAAAAGAATTAAAACCTTTAATTATTGGTAATTATGTAACTATAGGGGCTAATTGCGTTATATATAGAGGAGTAAATTTGAATGATTTTGTTTTTGTAGGAGATTTAGCAAGTATTAGAGAGGATGTTGAAATAGGAGAATATACTATTATTGGTAGAGGTGTTGCGGTAGAAAATCAAACAAAAATAGGAAAAAAAGTAAAAATAGAAACAAATGCATATATAACGGCATTATCAACAATAGAGGATTATTGCTTTATTGCACCAGAAGTAACCTTTACCAATGATAATTTTTTGGGAAGAACAGAAGATAGAAAAAAATATTTTAAAGGAGCTACATTAAAAAAAGGAGCAAGAATAGGAGCAAATTCTACACTTTTACCTGGAATTGAAATAGGTGAAGATGCACTTGTTGCTGCTGGTTCTGTAGTTACAAAAAATGTTCCTTCAAAAAAGATTGTAATGGGAAATCCAGCTAAGATATATAAAGATGTTCCAGAAGAACAATTATTAAAAAATCAAAAATATTATAAAGAGGTATAAAATTATACGTAAATTATTAAAAAGAAAATCTATCAACAATTAAAAAGGTGTAATTTTACACCTTTTTTTTATATATTATAAGGAGTATAGTGTTCTATTATCCACGAAATTGTATCTTTTATTGTTTCATATAAAGGTCGAGGACTATAATCTAATTCTTTTTGAGCTTTTTTATGAGAAAATTTATAATATTTATGTAAAGCATGAATACTATAAGGACTTAAATATAATTTTTGTTCCAAATTATCAATAATATTTGTTATATTACTTTTAGTTGTAGAAAAGTGTTTTGCTAAATAGTTAAAAAATGAAGTATTTTTATTTAAAATTAATCGGATGGTATATCCATCCGATTAATTTAATTAAAAATAAGCTTCTTCTCCAAATTCTGATTTGTCGAGCCCTTCTATTTCTGCTTCACCACTAACTCTAATAGGAGTTGCTTTATTAATTAGCCATAATGCCCCATATGTAAAGATAAAAGCATAAATAGAAACAGCAGTCACAGCGATAAACTCTTTCCAAAAAAACGAAGCATTTCCATATAAAAAACCGTTAGCTCCATTAGCATTTACAGTTTTTGTGGCAAATAATCCTAATAGAATTATTCCAAGATATCCGCCAACTCCGTGAACTCCCCATACATCAAGAGCATCATCCCAACCTTTTTTGTTTTTATAATAAACAGCAGCATAACTTACAATTGAAGCTATTATTCCAATTAACATTGAAGATTGTATGGTAACATATCCAGCAGCTGGAGTAATAGTTGCTAATCCTGCAACAGCTCCTGTTAACATACCTAAAATTTTTGGTTTTTTTTCAAAAATCACAGCTAAAATTAGCCATGTTATAGCAGCAAAAGATGCTGCAACATCAGTATTTAAAAAGGCATTTGCAGTAACTGCATCAACTCTTAGTTCACTACCAGCATTAAATCCATACCATCCAAACCATAAAAGTCCTGTACCTAAAGCGACAAGGGGAATACTATGAGGTTTTGTATTTGCATTTTTCCTTTTTCCTATAAAAAAAACCGAAGCTAAAGCAGCAGCACCAGCACTTGCATGAACTACAATACCCCCAGCAAAATCTAAAACACCCCACTTTTGAAATAATCCTCCACCCCAAACCATGTGGACTAATGGGAAATATACAAAAATTAACCAGATAGTTAAAAATATCATATAAGCTTTAAATTTTACTCTATCGGCAAAAGCACCAGTAATAAGAGCAGGAGTTATAATAGCAAACATCATTTGGTAAGCAACAAATACAATCATTGGAATACCGGTGTTAGCTCCAAATGGTGTTGTAACGGAAATACCATGAAGAAATAAATATTTTGAATTACCAATTATTCCACCAATATCATTTCCAAAACTCATTGTAAATCCAAATGTTACCCATAAAATAGTAGTCCATCCCATTGAGACAAAGCTTTGCATCATAATGGTTAAAACATTTTTTCGACTAACCAACCCTCCATAGAAAAATGCAAGACCAGGTGTCATAAGCATTACTAAACTTGTAGCAAGTAACATAAAAGCAGTGTTTCCAGTATCAAACATTTTTTTCACCTCTTTTTTTTAGAATTTTTTGTGAATAATATAGCATACATAAATATTATAGCTCATATAATTAATCAATATCAATGAATAAAATAAAAAATTTTTATTACTATTTGAATCACAATATCTTAGAAAATAATATAGTTATATATATATGTGTGTAATATCTATTTTCTTGATAAATATTAATGTATATTTTTTGTAAATTACTATTTTTAAAAAAATATTACTAATACTATATAGTTTTATCAATGGAATTTTATGTGTATTTTTAAAGTTTGGTTAAATAAAGTCGATTTTATATAAAGTAATGGACTTACTATAGTTTTATATGATAAAATAGAATAAAAAGATAAAAACACAAGTGAAAATTCTATAGTCGGGGGTGGTTGTAGTGCGTAAAGTTGGTATTTTGGTATTTTTGATTATGAGTATTGTTATATTGGCAGTGAATTCTCCAAAACAGCCGGTTTTGTTTTTCAGGATTGACGATTCTATAAGAGATTTGCCAAATAACATAAGTTATTTACTGAATTTGGCATTATATGAAAATGTAGATTCTGAAACGAATTTTTCTTTTTTTGATTCGAGATTTTCATATGATTTTTATCCTGAAGATAATGTTTATGCAGTTGAAGTTGCAGTCTCTGCAGCAAGAATTTTAGGGTTAGAAAAAGAAATTTTGGAAAAATATTCATTATCTTCACCTGCTTTTAATGATATTAAAACAAAGTTAGAAAAATCATATGTTCAAAAAGGATATGATTTTTCAAGAAATTTTGGATATTTAGAGTATATGAATAAATATTTTATTAGTAAAATAGGATTACCATTATTGGATACAAATAATCCTTTAAATAAATTAAAAAAAATAGATGTAATAAAAGTTATAATAAAAATTTTTACTGTTGAATCATTAAATAAGGGTTGGAATTTTGGATATTATATTCCTATGACAAATACGAATAATTTAGTTAGTTATTCAGAAAAGTTGAATGCCAGGTTAAACATAAATACAGGAATAAATACACCTGAAGATGTAGGATATTTATCTGTTTTTGAAAGGTATTTTTTAATAAAAGTTGAAGGTAAAATTATTCCGGTGATAAAATTACCGTATTTTGAAGGGGATAATATCTTCGATGGTAATGAATACATAAATAGAAAATATTTCTATTCATTATTGGCTATTATTTTCGGGAAAGATCCAGAACAAGTTCCTGATAAAGATTTAATACCAGTAAGGACATTAAATAATATGATTTCATATTTGCCAAAATCATCATTAAAAGGAGAACCGGCTTTATTTGAAATAAAGAAACCGTATATTTCAAAAATAAAATCAATAGAACCATATACATTTTCAAATGATGTTGTGAAATTTGATATAGAAAATGGAGAGTTAATTACTTTAGATAATTCTAAGATTACAGTAAAGACAAATTACTATATTGAAAATATTATTGAAAATACTTCACAAACCAAAACGTTAAAAAGACAAAAAGAAGAATATTTTAATGGAAAAACATTTTCGATGAATTATAAATATTTAGATAAAAAAGATTTTCATAAAGAATCATTTGAGTTTTTGAGTTCAGGAACTATTAAGAAGAATAATAATGAAGTGTGGATAATAAATGTAAATCATGAATATAATCCAAAAATAAAAATACCAAATAACTTAGTATTAGCAGATAAATTTAAGATTGATGCAAATAATATAAAAGTAAAATGGTATTCTGTAGACGTTGAAACAATCTCTAAAATGAGACATTTGATAAAAAGAAGACTTTCAGAAATTCCAGAAAAGTATAAAAAATTGCATAAAGAAGTAAGTGCAGAAGAGATTCCAGATGCTATAGGGGTTCTCTTTAAAACTAACGTAGATTATATTTATAGAACAAAAATAATAAAATCTGATTATATAAATGCAGATGTGGAATATTTCAAAGTAATAGATAGATTAAATGCAGAAAAAAAATATGCAACATTATCATCATTAAATACTTTTTTAAGTAATTATAACAACTATTTTGAAGCTGTAAATAAAGATGAAGAGCATACGTTTATTTCATATTGGAAAGATGTAAGGAATAAATTAAATGAAATGAAAGTATTGAATGAAGCATATTTTGTACCAGAAGCAAATGTAAAAATTGATTTAACAGAAGAAAAGTTTATTCAAAGGCCGAAGGATATGACAATGTATTTCTGGACATTTTATGGTGGGAAGTTAGTTTCTTTTGAGCCAGCAACATATAGATTATTCACACAGAAATTTGTTGAACCATTTAAATTTAGTCCGGATGCTTTTTTGTATGTTAAATATAAGGATGGAACAATAAAAAGTGGTAAGATGAGTAAAGAGGGTAAAAAATTATTATATAATGATAGTGAAGAATATTTAAGAGATATGTTGCTCTGGTTTCAGATAGCTTTAAAAGTTGATGAATATGGGAATCAATATATGGAAATAGTTTATGTTATAGCTGAAGAAATATAATTAAAGGGGCTAATGCCCCTTTTTGGAGGTAAATATGAAGAAAATACACATTTTTTGGAGTGTAGTTATAATCATAATTGCATTATTTCTTTTTTTAAAACCAGTTAAAATTCAGATCACATTAGAAGTTCCAGATAGTTTAAAAGGTTTAAATTATGTAATAAAAATAAAAAACAGGGAATATAAAAACTCCGCAGAATTATGGATATTCCCTGGAAAATACAATGTAGAAGTAGAATTGAGTGATAACAAAATAATAAGGGAACTTAAAGTTCCCTATTTTGTGTTTTCTAAAAGAAAATTCCAAATTTCATTAGAAAAGCCTATTATAAATGTAGATTATGAAAGAAAAGATTATGATGAAATTTGGATATATTTAAACTGTGAAAACTATAAATTGGATTATTGGAAGATATATTTTGATGGTAAAGAATATCAAACATCGTTAGCGGTTTATAAGTTATTTGTATCACCTTATGTGAATGGTAACTTGAAAGTTAAAGGATATATTCAAAACAAGATAATACATGAAAAAGATTTCAATTTACAAGCACCACTGTCAGAAATAAAAGATTATAAAATAAAAATAGATGATTATATAAATATATCCTTAGAAATAAATCATAAAATGATAGATCCTATAAAATATGAAATATATAAAAATAATGAATTTATTGAATCTATTAACAAAAAGATATATAAGGACAAGTTTACATATGATGAAGTTTTATATAAAATAATACCTGTGTATCCATCTGGATATAAAGGGGAAGAAATAAAAATTATAAAACCAAAATTACCAGAAATACCAGAGAAAATAAATAAAAAAGAAGTTAAAATAGATATAGGAAATATAATATTAAATGGAAAAGAATATAATTCTGAAAACTTTGTTGAAGGTGAAAATAATTTAATCATAAAAATAAATAATAAAGTTTCATGGTATAAAAAAATATTTCTTGATACAACTCCACCAAAATTAGAAAGATTTTCATTAAAGTATAATAAAACATATAACTTAAGTTTATTTTCGAATGAAAAAGCAAAATATAAATTAATTACCAAAGAAAGTACATATACTTTCGAAGGAAATACATTTGATTTTATATCTTTGGGTAAAGAAGCAACTTTATTGGTATATGATGAATTGAATAATGTATCAAAGCCAATATTACTAAAATTAAATCCTTTTCCAGAATATACAATAAAGGAGTTTGATAACAGTGTATCTCTAAAATTCGAAAAAAATTTTGTATCGGAATTTTGTGAATTGCGAATTTTAGATGAAGCGAATACATTAATTACTAGAATAAATATAAAAAAATTGAATGAATTTTCATTTTCAAACTTTTTACCCGGGAAAGAATATAAATTTGTATTATATATAGATGAAAAGTTTAATAAAGAAATCTATAATAAAATATTGCCACCCATATTACCTGTGGTAAAAAGTATTGAAAATAAGGAAGTGGGAATTTTTGAAATATCATTCTTGGATGATTATAAATACAATTTTTATAAAGTTGAGTTTAAAAATTATACAGATAAAGGAAATTTTTCCGGTAAAACTTTGAAATTAAAAATACCTCTTGAAATTCTCACTAATGAAGGAACATTAATTTTATGGCGAGAATTTAAAGGGTTAAAAACAGAAGAACTTAAATTTAATATAAAGGATAACTTTTTATTTGGGAAAAAATTATATACTTCATTGAAAACAGTAAATTCATATAATTCGCCATATATAATTTCTAATGATATAAACATTGAAAAGTTAGATGTAGAAGGTGTAGTAAGAATATATGTTTTTCCCGAAAAAAGTATTATAATAAATGGGTCAATAAAATTTAAAGATAATAATTCCAAATTGATAATAAGGCCTGTAAAAGATACTTTTGAAAGCATAATATTAAATTCAGGTAATTTAAAAAACACAGAGATATATAATGCAAATGTGGGAATTGTTATTAATAATACATTCAATTTATATAATCTAGTCATAAAAAATTGCAAAACCGGCATTTATGAAAAAGGTTTTTCTGGAGAAGCATATAATGTAATAATTTCTGATAATAGAACAGGTATGGAAATTGTTGATGGGGATATAGAAATAAAGAACTCATTGTTTTTTGATAATGAAACGACATTTAGAATTTATAATTCAAAGGCTTATTTATACAATCTGTCTGTGGCAGACTCTAAGCTCGATATAGATTTGTATAATTCGGATTTAAAAATAAAAACGTCTGATTTTTTAAATAGTATTGAGTCAATAAACAGTGCTTATAGTAATTTATATATTAACACAACAACATTTAAAAATAATGATAGGACAATAAAATCCAGAGAAGATAAAAGTTTATTAATCCAAAAAGTGGAATTTATTAATAATAAAATTTCTTTAGATATATTTAAGTCACCATTTAATATAGACTCGTCAAAGTTTGTTAATAATGAAAAAAGTTTAAATGTTTTTAATTCAAATAATGATAAGAAATTTTTAATAAAAAATACCCTTTTTGAGAATAATAAAATAGATATATATATCGAAGGTAGTAATGATGTATATTTGGAGAATACCAAAGTAACAAATTTTTATGATGGGAATATTGAGTCAACATGGATTAATGAGAGAGGTAAAATACTAAATAGAGGGAAAATTATATTTAAAGGAGGAACGAAATGAAAGCAATAATTTTAGCAGGTGGTTCAGGTGAAAGATTCTGGCCATTAAGCACATCTAAAAAACCAAAACAATTTTTAAAAATTTTTTCAGAGAAGTCTTTAATTAGAGAAACGTTTGAAAGATTAAATTATAAATTAGAACCAAAAGATATTTATGTAGTAACAGCTGAAAATTATAAGGAAGAAACATTAAATGAAATACCAGAATTAAACGAAAAAAATGTATTATTGGAACCAGTTGCAAGAAACACAGCTCCCGCATGTTTTTTAGGAACATTAGTTGCGGATGAAAATGAGGTTGTTTTTATTTTACCTGCAGATCATTATATACCAAATAAAGAAAAATTCTGGAAAACAGTTGAAAGTGGGATTTTAGCTGCTAAAAAATATAATGGATTGATTACAATGGGAATTAATCCAACAAGACCAGAAACAGGATATGGTTATATAGAAGCAGAAAATGAATTGGGAAATAGTATAATGAAAGTAAGAAATTTTAAAGAAAAACCGGATTTTAATACTGCTTTAAAATATTTAAAAGAGGGAAATTATTATTGGAACAGCGGTATGTTTTTTTGGAAAAAAGAAGTATTTTTAGATGAAATGAAAACATATAATGAAGATATATATAAAGATATGAAAGATTTAGATCCAAATAATATTGAATTATTACATAAAAAATATCAAAGTATCAGAAAAATAAGCATTGATTATGCATTAATGGAAAAATCAAATAGAGTATATATGGTGAAAGCGGAATATGAATGGTCAGATGTGGGTAATTGGGTTTCGGTAAGAGAAATGGAAGGTTATTCTGATAACAATGAAAACGTGCATCTGGTTGATAGTAAAAATGTATATGTCAAAACGGATAAAAATGTAGGAATAGTAGGATTAAAGAATATTATAGTAATAGACACAGAAAATGGATTATTAATAGCAAAAGAGGATAAGATAAATGATATAAGGGAAATTGTAAAGCAATTAAGAGAAAAAAAAGAATTCTAAAATTATAAAAATATCTAAAATTTAGAAGCATGGATTTTTTAAATCCATGCTTTTTTGATATAATTTTTTTGTAATAAATAATTAAAAAAAGATATTTATAATTTTTAGTAAAAGTAAGCTTTAAATGGTAAATAAAAAAAGTAGAAATGGACATCAGAAAAAGGAGGGAAAAATGATGAGTATAAAAACAAAAGTATGGATATTAGTAGGAGTTTTATTAATATTTCAGTTGACTATGTTTTTAATAAGTAACTATTCCTTTTCTAATATTTTGAACAATGAAAAACAAATAGGAGAAAAATATGTAGTAAATATGAAAAATATAGGTATATATGCAACAGAATTTATGGAAGCAAGAAAATTGGTAGCTGAATATCTCGCATTTAATAATGAAAAATTAAAATTGGATGCTGAAAATAAAATGCAGGAAACAGTACAAAAAATTTCTAATATGATGTTAGATAATGATTTAAAAGATATAAAGAAAAAGGCAATAGAAGATATGTCATCATATTTGAATTTATTAAAAAGTTATAAATCTATAGATGATATAAAAAAAGATGCAAAAAATTTTAAAACTATTGGAGAAAATGCTATAAATTCTTTTAATGTTCTTCAAAAAGAGATTGATAATAAAACCAATGAAATAATTAATTCTAATTTTATATTGATAAAAAAATCTAAAACAATGGGAATTATAGTTATGATATCATCTTTAATTATAGGAATATTAGCTTCAATGATTTTAATAAATGCTATTATGAAAACATTAAATATATTAATGAGATATGCAAAAAAATTATCAGAAAAAGATTATACTGTAAAAATCCCTGAAGTAAAAAGCAATGACGAATTTGGGCAATTAATTAGAATATTTAAAGAAATGCATAGACAATTAATAAAAGATATGAAACAGTTAAAAAGTGAAAGTGTTACCTTAACATCATCAATGCACGAAATAGTTAATGAGATGAATGTTTCATCTGAATCTTTACAGGATACAACTTCTGCAGTAAATAATATTTCAACAGAAATGGAGAATATGACAGCAGCTATTGAAGAAACAACAGCATCTGTTCAAGAGATATCTTCTGCGACAAAATTAATTGCAGATAATGCAACAGAAGCAGCAGAATTCGGACATGTATCTACAGAAAAAGCAGAAAAAGCAGGTAATATAGTAAGAGAAGCTATAAATAAAATGGTTGAGATAACGGAAATAACTAGGGAAATAGAAGAAGTGGTTTCCCGTTTTAATGTAAGTGCAAAAAAGATAAATGATTTTGTTGATACTGTAGCAAATATTGCAGAACAAACGAATTTATTAGCGTTAAATGCAGCAATAGAAGCAGCAAGAGCAGGTGATGCAGGTAAAGGATTTGCGGTTGTTGCAGATGAGGTTAGGGTATTGGCGGAGGAAAGTAGAAAAGCTGCAGATGAAATAAGAGAAGTTGTTGAAGGAATACAAACAGTTTCAAATGAGGCAATGGATGTATCTAATATTATTAATGAAAAAGTTAAGGAAGGTTCTGAACTTTCAGAAGATGCAGGAGAAAATCTTGAAGGAATATTAAAAGCTATAAAAGATATAACAACTAGATTAGAAAGTATTGCTGCAAGTGTCGAAGAGCAGACAGCATCAGTTGATGAAATTGCTACCGCAATGACAGAATTATCAGAAAATGCCACAAAAATAAACGCATCAGTTCAAGAAATAAATGCAGCAACGGAGGAACAAACTGCAAATATTGAAAATGTTACAGCTGAAGCGAATAGTATGATAGAACTTTCAAATAGATTGATGGATATTGTTGAGCAATTTAAATTAGAATAATATTTAATTAGAATAATATTTAACGTAATAAAAATATAAATAATAAAATTTTGGTGGTGGGACTTTGATAAAAAAAATAATGTTGTTAGTTGTTTTGTTATTAGTGTCAATAATGTTTCCAATAAAAATAGGAATATATTATAACCCGCCTAAAATAATAGATGGAAAGACAGGAATTTTTCCAGAAATATTAAATTACATATTTAAAAAAGAAAATATTGAATACAAATATGTTTTTGATACATTCTCTAACCTGTTTAAAAAGCTTGATAACAACGAAATTGATGCAATTGCATGTGTTGGATACTCTATTTGGAGAGAAGAAAAATATGAATTTAATAATGAAGCATTTATGTCGGATTGGGCTGTAGTTTATATTAATAAAAATAGTAAAATAACAAATATTTTCGATCTTAAAGGTAAAAAAATAGGTGTGTTAAAAAAAGATATATATTATGAAGATGATGAATATGGAATAAAAAAGAAATTGGAAAATTTTGGTATAAAAGCAAAATTTATAGAATATTATACATATGATGCAATTTTTAATGCCCTTTTTAAAAATGAAATAGATGCCGGTGTTGTAAATAGAACATATGGATTATTAAATGAACAAAAATACCATCTTATACCAACTGATATAGTTTTTTCTCCAATAAAAGTTTTAATGCTGCTTAGAAAAAATTATAAAGAAAAGGATAGAATAATAAAATTAATAGATTCTAATCTTAAAAATTTAAAAGAAAATAGAGATTCAATATATTATGAAATATTAAACAAATATTTATATGTGGAAAAAATTTTTAAAATTCCAGAATGGATAAAGATGTCTATGTATCTGGTATTATTTGTGTTAATAGTGTTTATTGTTGATCATTATATATTGGTAAAGTTAGTTGAAAAGAGGACAAAAGAATTAAGGAGAATGAACATACTTCTTAGTGTGAAAAATGATGAGTTAAAATCGTTAAATGAGGAGATTGCTGCCCAAAATGAAGAATTAGAAAGTTTATATATAAACAATGAGAAGTTAAAAGATTCTTTAAAATTATTAATAAGACTTATGTCTGATATTGGAAAGAGTGAATATATTTCAGAAGAAATATATATAACTAAATTAATAGAAGCTTTTAGATTTATTAACCCATATGTTGAATATATTAAATTCGAAAAAATAGATGAAAAAAATGTATTATTAAAAATTGGAGAATTAAATGATGATTTAGAAATAATAAAATTAGATTTAGATTTTGATGATGAGCTAGATTATTATATTGAACTAGGTTTTAGAAAAGAAAAAACTGGATCTGAGTATGCTTATGAAATTTTAGAATCATTTAAAACATTGGCTTATGCATTTTATAAAATAAGAAATGAAGCAAAAATAGAAGAGAAATTCAGAGAAGATATTATTAAATCATTAGTGTCTTTTTTAGAATTACATGATGAGTATACAAAAAATCATTCACAAAAAGTAGCGGAATTATCTAAAAGGATAGCAGAAAAAATGAATTTAGATAAAGAAATGCAAAAAAAGATATATTTAACAGCTTTATTACATGATATAGGAAAATTAATTATTCCTCTTGATATATTAAATAAGAAAGCTAAGTTGTCTGATGAGGAATATAATCAAATAAAAATGCATCCAATATATGGATATAACGCTCTAGTAAAGATTGAAAGTTTAAAAGAAATAGCTATCGGAATTCGTCATCATCATGAAAGGTGGGATGGGAAAGGATACCCAGATGGATTAAAAGAGGATGAAATTCCGCTTGTTTCACAAGTAATTGCTTTAGCGGATGCATGGGATGCTATGAATTCAAAAAGAGCATACAGAGATGTTTTAAAAAAAGAGGTGGCTATTGAAGAAATAAAAAAGAATTTAGGAAAGCAGTTTTCTCCAAGAATAGGAAAGATTTTTTTGAAAATTATAGCGGAGGAATAATTTCCTCCGCTATATTATAGTTCTTTTCCAGTTGCCAAAATGAACAAATGCCCATGCAAGTATCATCGCAAGAATATTGCTAATAATCATAGCGTAAAAAATTCCCATGAATCCCCAATTATTTGCCATAATAGCGATTAATGGTATTCTTATTCCCCATAATCTTGTAATATTAATTATCATAGATTGTCCTGTTCTTCCTGCGCCGACAAGTGTGTTTACAAATACACTCATAGACGAGAAAAAGGGCAGAGAAAAAGAAACATAGGTAAAGAAAATATTTCCTATATTTATAACTTCAGGATCATTTATGAAAAATTTAGTTAAATGTCCCCCAAAGAAAAAAGTTAAGGTGCTTAAAATAGAAATTATGCTAAAGTTAATAATAAAAGCAATTTTAACGGTTTTTTCGGCGTTTTTAATATCATTAGCACCCAAAAATTGACCAATCATAGTTGTAACAGCAGCACTAATACCAAAAGATATCATAGTAATTAAATTGATTATTCTATTTCCAATACCATATGCACTAACAACAGTTGGTCCAAAAGTAGAAACGAATTTCATAATAACAGCAAAACCTATAGAGGTAATAGTGAAACTCATCGACCCTGGAAAACCAATAGATAATATTTTTCTTATTAAAAAAGGGTCATATTTCAAATCGTGAACATGAACTTTGAAACCTCTTTCTCCTTTAAATACCAAATAAGAAGATACAAGGCCAATAAAAATACGTGAAATTGTGGTAGCCCATGCAGCACCAACAACCCCCATTTTTGGAATTGGTCCTAATCCAAATATCATAATAGGATCTAAAATTGTATTTATTATTGTGGAATAAAACATCATATGCATTGAAAATTTCGAATCGCCCCACCCTCTTAAAATTGCACCAGATATATTAAATAAAAAAGCGAAAGGCATTCCTAACATAATAACATTAAAATATTTAATAGCATATGGTACGACATTTTTACTATTTTCACCAGCTATAGAAGTTATAATAGGAGATGAAGACAAAATTCCGGATAGTGCTAAAGCTATACCTAAAATAATAGAAATCAAATAAGCTTGCCCTGCAGTTTTTTGAGACATTTTTTTATTTTTTGCACCGGTATACTGTGAAACTAATGCAACTGTTGCATTAGAAAACCCAATAGTAAAAGAGATAAATACAAAAATGATAGGCCATGTAATTGTAGTAGCTGAAAATTCAATTTTCCCCAATTTTCCTAGGAAATAAGCATCAACTATGTTATACATAGTTTGCATTAAATTAGAAATAATCATAGGCCATCCTAAAAGAAAAAGAGACATAATAATAGAATTATTAAAAATATCAACTTTGTTATTATTTTTATTGTTGGCCATGGTATCCTCCTTGGTTCGTCTTGCTAACTAATTATAACATAAAATAGGTTAAGTGTCAATAAGAGCCATAATGGTCGTCATTCTTCCTGTATTTCCTTCTTTTCTATATGAAAAAAACAGATCAGTATTTGAATAAGTATCTATATTTGATATTAATATATTTTCTTTTTTTATACCAACCTCTATTAGAGAAATTTCAATAGCTTTCCAAATATTAATAAGGAATTTTTCTTCATTTTTTGGTTTGATAACCTCTTTCCCGAATTTTTTTTCAAATAATGTTTTAACATCTTTTCTTACTTCAAAACTTTCGGGACCAATAGAAGGACCTAAGGCAATTAAAATGTTTTCTGGTTGAGAATTAAAGACACTTTTCATTTTTAGAATAGTTTTTTTTCCAATTTCTTTAATTGTACCCTTCCATCCAGAGTGCGACACCCCAATGACCTCGTTTATTGGGTCATAAAAATATATTGGGGTACAATCAGCATATAATGTAAATAAAAATATATTCTTTTTGTTAGTTATTAAGCCGTCTGCATTTTTTACCTTTTTGTCAAATAAAAAATTTCTAGATTTATATGAGTCATTAACAATTAATATATTATCTTCATGAACTTGATCTGAAAGAACAATATTTTTTGTATTTATATTTAGAATTCTACATAATTTTAAATAATTTTTATATACTTCTTCTAAAGATGTGGGAGTATTAATTCCAAGATTTAAATCTTTGCCATTATATCCAGTTTTTCTCGTAGTGAATAAATGAAATAAATTCCTATATTTCTCAAATATAGGAATAGTTAAATAACAAATATCCTCTTTTTGTTTTAAAACAAAATTACCTAAATTCATATTATCACCTATACGAATTATACCATTAAAATTGTATTTTTTAAATATTGTTAACAAAACTAACTATTTTTTGTTGTATAATATTGTTTGTAAAACAAACAAATGGAGTGATAAAATGAGAAAATTGTTATATTATACACTTTTAAGTAGTATTGCACAATCTATATATAGAATTGTTTTTAATCTTTTTTTAAGAGATATAGGATTTAATAATGCATTTATTAGCCATATAACCTCTTTAGAAATGGTTGGATCAGCATTTTTAGGATTGTTAATCGGAGTACTGGGAGATAAATTTGGTAAAAAGTTAATGTTAATTATTTCTTCTGTAACTTTTGCAATTATAACTTTTTTAAGAATTTCAATACCAACAGAATCTATATTAATTTACACAGCATTGATAAATGGTGGAGTATTAACTTCAAGAATGATATTACTTAATTCATTAATTGTTGATATTACAACACATGAAAATAGAGGAAAGTATTTTGGATATAATTTTGGACTTTTTATGGGAAGTGGATTAATAGGGAACTTGATAGGTGGGGCATTAGGTGAAATAGTCGGATTTAATGTGGCATTATTAATAACTGGGATTACACATTTGGCTTCTAATTTCTTTCTATTATTGGTTCACGAAAACAAACAGCATCACTCTCAAGTGTCAATTAAAGAAATTTTTAATCTCAAAGAATTTAATAAATTACAGGGCCATATAATAAAAATACATTTGATTAGAACGTTTTTAATAGGATTTGGAGCCGGGCTATTTGTTAATTTTGGAAATATTATTTTTAAAGATCTGTTTAATATGCAGCCAACTATTATAGGGGTAGCTCTAGCTATTGCTCAGTTTGGAGCTTCATTAGGTTCAATATTTTCATCGAAACTTTCAAAAAAGTTTGGAGCATATCAATTTACTTTTTTATTAAATATGCTTGTTATACCATTAATAATATCATTTGCTTATGTAAGGGATCCATATTTATTTACTGTTCTTTATGCTTTAAGGTTTTCTTTTATGAATATGACAAATCCGGTTTCTACAACTATTATAATGAGTTATATACCTCAGAATAAAATAACAACTATAAGCAGTATCAGGAATTTTCTTAATTTCATAGCTAGATCATTTGCTGCTCTAATATTTGGATATATAACCTCATTTTCCGGAGGGTATACATACTTGTTTTTAATTAGTGCATTATTTTATTTTATTTCATTGTTACTTTTAAGAAATTTATTTAAACCTATTTTAAAAGACGAAGTATTCCTAAAGTTATATGAAAAGCCAATAAAATAATTATATATCTTCTTTTTCTATTATTTCTATAAATGCGGATACAACCTTCCCATCAAATTGTTTCATTGATAAGCGCTTTAATTCAAAGATAGCTTCTTTTTTTGTAAGTGGTTTTTTATAAGGTCTTTTGCTGATCATTGCATCAAAGCTATCAGCAACAGCTAATATTCTTGACTCTAAAGGAATATTTTCTCTGAGCAAACCATCTGGATATCCTGTTCCATCCCATCTTTCATGATGGTGGCGTATGATTTTTGAAATATCCGCCATTTCTTCAACTTTATCAATTAATTCTTCTCCTTTTACAGGATGAAGTTTTATTTTTTCATATTCTTCTGGAGTCAATCTTCCGGACTTATTTAATATAGTTTGAGGAATAAAAATTTTTCCTATATCATGTAACACGCCAGCCCAATATATTCTTTCTATTTTTTCTTTATCCATATTCATTTTTTCAGCAACCAACGAAGCCCAATTTGCAACTCTTTCAGAATGACCTCTAGTATAATCATCGTAATATTCCAAAGCTTTTACCAGAGTCAATGCAATATCTTTATGGAATTTTCCTTCTTGTTTTATAAAATTTAGCATTTTTAAAAAACCCGCAAAAGTTTTACCAAAATAATCCATAATTTTTGTATGATAATCTTCAAATCTTTTTGTAGACTCGTTTTTGTGAATATCTAAAGTTATAATACCAAAGGTTTCACTATTAAAGATAATAGGAGTAATAAGAGTTTCTTTTAAATTTCCACCTAATTTATGAAATTCATTAAATAAATCTTCAGACATTCTATATTTATTAACATTATGAATTTCTTTTATTATTTTAGATTTTTCGGGAACAATAAGATCCTGCTTTTTTAACTTTAATTCATTAATTTTATTATAATCATAACCTCTGGCATAAACCATTTTTGCATTATCATCGTTAAATAAAAATATTGAGCCATTTTTTGCAGGTTCTATTATTTCAATAGCTAAATCTAAAACTTTTTTTTCAAAATCTTTCTCCATTAATTTTGGTGCAGCAAAGAATGAAGACAATTCAAGGATTTTTATTATAGAAGAATTTAATTTTTCTATTTTTTTATAAGAATCTTCTAACTCTTTATTAGCACTGTCTAAGTCTAAATTTAAACCTTTTAATTCATTTTCTTTTTCTAAATATTTCTTCTTTAAGGTTTTTCTGTCAATAAAGAGTGTAATAATAATAGAAGTTACGACAAGTAAAAATAAAAGGATATAATAAAAGATCCCATTTTGAAATGAGATTGTTTTATCTATATTATTTCCAAATATAGTGATATTAAAAAACACAACTGCGACTATGAGAGTATCTTTTTTCATCAATCCACCAACCTTTATAAAAAAAGGGGGGATACCCCTTATTGATTTAAATCAACACTATTTAAAGTAAAAACAGCAGAATTTTGAGTTATATTTGTAGAATCGGTACCATCTAAAGGTCCTCCAAAAGTAATTGATGAGAATAATATAACAAACAAGAAGGTTAAAATAACTATTGTTTTAGTAATTTTTTTCATAGTATCACGCTCCTTTCAAAGTTTTCAATTATATTATACATGATTCCATATGATTTTCAAGTTCATATGGTTTTGAAAGATAGAGTATAAGTTGTTTTTAACAACTTAAAAATATGCTATTTTGTAACATTTATATTTTTTATTTAATAACTTCCCATATTCGGAAAAATATAGTATAATAGTAAAAAAAGGAGTTGAAGTATGAGAAAGAAAAATCAGGAAATTTTCCATATTTTAGCATATTATGGGTCATTTGCAAAACCTTTTTTAAACTTAATGATATTAAAAACTACTCACGATGGTTGGCATCACCTTTTTAAAAGTTTGGAATATGACTGGAAACGAAATAGAAAAGAAGCTTTAATAGAAATAGAAAAGGGTTTAATACATAATAATTCAAAAACATTACATTATATACTTTTAGCAAAAAAGTTATCTTATCTATTTTTAATAAAAGACTATGATAATGCTAAAAATCTTTATTTTTATCTAAAAGAAAATTATTCGAAGATTCCAAAAAATTCCAGAAAAATAGTTTCTTCTGTTTTGATTAATATAGAAAATATAATGGAATGGAATGAAAAAACAAGACTTTGGGGTAAAATATATGAATCTGATCCTTCAACAGAAGCATTTATTTATTTGGGAAAGGCGAGAAAGAAAATAAAAGGAAAAGAATATGAAGATGCATGGAAATATTTTGAAAAATCATATAAATTATCAAAAGAAATTCCTCATAGAGTTGGAATAATTAATTCTTTAAATGATTGGTCATGGTATTTAAAGTCATTTGACTTAGAAAAAGCGATATATCTTTCAAAAAAATTGATGTATTATACTGGATATTATTTTGAAAATAACATGAATTATTTTGATATTTTCGATACATTTTTTGAAGTGAATAATGAAAATATTGGGAAATTATACTCATATGCTCCAATAATCTCTTATTATTGGGGAAGGTTGCCAGAAAAAGGAAAAAGGAATTCAAAAGAAAATTATGTTTCAATGTTTAATTATTTAAAAAAGTTTGTAGTTACAAAAGAATCTTCATATAAAATTACTGAAGAATTGAGAACTTTTATTAAAAATTATATAGTTAATATATCAGAAGTATCAAAAAAAATAAATATTTCGAGGAAAAGTCTTTCAGCTATTATAAACGGAAAAGTAAAAGAGATAAAAGGAAATACAATTAGGAAACTTATTGTAGGTTTGAATATTACACCAGATATATTTTCACCTTTTGCAATAATAAATGAATATGGTAAATTATATTTTGAAAAAGAATTCAATAAAGTTGTGATAAAATTAAAAGAAATGGATTTTGAAAAAAGAAAAAGACTTTTTGTTCATATGTATATAGCAAGCTTAAATAAACCAAATGTAATATTAAGTGATATAAAAGATTTAACCTTTAGCGATGACTTTTATGTGAAATGGTTTATAATAGAAATGTTAAAAGGTAATGAATTTATAAATGCAAGAAAAGAATTAGCAAGGCATTTCTTTGAAAGAATGAAAAAGTCCAGTTATAATGAATTTATAGCTAACTATTTTAATTTAAATAAAAAAGAAAAGAAGTTGATGGATATATTTGTAAGAAATTATTCTAGATATGATATCAAGTGGAATATCAGAATAGAATTACCAGAATTTTTAATAAGGATTGTTGAAAAATATTCTTTAAAAAAAATGCCGACAACTCTTTCGTATTGGTATTATGAAAATGGTGCTGATAGAAGAAAATTATTAAATATTTTAACCAAATTTTAGGAGGGAGCAAGCATGGGAGTAAAGATTGGTATTATAGGGGCTGGTAGTGCAGTATTTTCTATGAGGTTAGTTGCTGATATTTGTAAAACTCCAGAATTATCAGGAAGTGTTATTAGCTTAATGGATATTGATGAAGAAAGGTTAAATGCAGTTCATTTGCTGGCAAGTAAAATTGTAGAAGAATATGGTTCTGATATAAGATTTGAGAAAACAACAAGTCTTGAAAATACAATTAAAGATTCTGATTTTGTAATAAATACAGCTATGGTTGGTGGACATGATTATCTGGAAAAAGCGAGGAAAATTGGCGAAAAATATGGATATTATAGAGGTATAGACACACAAGAGTTTAACATGGTTTCAGATTATTATACAATATCAAATTATAATCAATTAAATTTTGCATTTAATGTGGCCAAACTAATAGAAAAACTTTCTCCTAATGCATGGCTTATCCAAGGAGCAAATCCTGTTTTTGAAATTACAACATTAATTTCAAGAGAAGTTCCAATAAAAATGATTGGAGTATGTCATGGGCATTATGGTGTAAATGAAATTATAGAAAAGTTAGGATTAGATTATAAATTAACCGATTGGCAGGTTGCAGGATTTAATCATGCAATTTGGTTGAATAAATTTGAATATAAAGGCGAAGATGCATATCCATTGTTGGATAAATGGATAGAACAAAATAAAGAATTTAACCCTCGAGACCCGTTTAATGATCAATTGAGTCATGCGGCAATAGATATGTATAAATTTTATGGTATGTTTCCTATTGGAGATACAGTTAGAAATAGTTCATGGAAATATCATTATAATTTAGAGGAAAAGAAAAAATGGTATGGTGAACCATGGGGAGGAGCAGATTCTGAAATAGGATGGAAATGGTATCAAAATATGTTAACTGAAGTTACTAAAATAATTAAAGATTTTGCAAAATTAGTGTATGAGAATCAAGATAAAAAGCTTTCAGAACTTTTTGAATTATCTTTATCAGGAAACGCTTTAGAAGGGCATTTTGAAGAAGAAATAAGAAAAATATTAGATCCAGATAAATTTAGCGGAGAACAGCATATTCCATTTATTAATGCTATAGTTAATGATAAGAAAGTAAAATTAGTTTTGAATATAATGAATTCTGATATTATAAATGAAATACCCGGAGATGTTGCTGTTGAAGTGCCAGTATTAGTTGATAAAAATGGTATTCATCACGAAGAAATTTATCCCAAATTAAATCGTAGAATAATTAAATATTATCTTTACCCTAGGATGATACGAATGGAAATGGCATTAGAAGCATTTTTAAGTGGAGATATAAAAATACTTGAAGAGTTTTTAATCAGAGATAGAAGAACTACTTCATATGATCAAGTGAAATCAGTGTTAAAAGAAATTATGGAATTACCAGAAAATGCTGAAATGAAAAAACATTATCGTGGAATTTGAGGTGGAAATTATGAATGAAGTATTGATAAGTTCTCCTATTTTTGTTGAGAAGGTTTGGGGAGATAAAAAATTAAATGAATTGTTTAAAAAGAATGGCATGGATAAAATAGGTGAAGTGTGGTTATTTTCTGGTGTTGAAAAATATGAAACTGAATTAATAGGCTTAAAGAGTGGAAAAAGTTATGGTAGGCCATCTAAAATGATAAAAGAATTATTGGGGAAAGATTTCCCTCGTATTCCATTATTGCTAAAGTTAATATCAACAACCCAATGGTTATCGATTCAGGTTCATCCAGACGATAAGTTTGCTAATGAAATTGAGAATGAGCCATGGGGAAAAACAGAAGCATGGTATTTTTTAAATGAGAAAAATGAAATATTTATTTCTAATGATATTAAAAAGAATATTAAAGCAATAGAAGAACAAAAATGGGAAGAGATTTTTAAACCAACTATTTTAAATAAGAATGATTTATTATTTATACCAGCAGGGGTTGTTCATACATTAGGTCCAAATTCTATGTTGCTAGAAATACAACAAACATCTGATTTAACATATAGATTGTATGATTGGGGAAGACCTAGAGAAGTTCATATAGAAAAGGGTAAAAAATTTTTAAAAGATAGTCCATTTGTTATAGCAAATTCACCTGAAGAATTTAAAACACAATATTTTAATATTAAAAAGGTTAAAAATGAAATAATAAAAGGTTTTGGTATTTTCGTGTCTTTCAAAGATTTTAAAACAATAGTTATTCCAAAAGGATTAGATTATAAGGTTGAAGAATTTGGATTGTTATTTTTTCTTTAAATTTGAAAATATCGAACTAAATGCGATTAGATATAAAGTAAGGCGTTAAAGCCTTACTTTTTTTACTTTACCTTAATATAATTAGTTGAAATACTGCTTGAATTATTGCCAATAAAGTTTTATAATTACTTTGAATAAATTTGCAAGGAGGACAAAAAAATGGATTTTTCTAATTTTATAGCTTTTTTTTCTAATAGTGGGTTTGCGTTTTTTACATGGCAACATCTGTTGATGATTGTTATTGGTTCTATTTTAATTTATATAGCAATAGTGAAACACGCCGAACCATTATTATTAATACCAATTGGATTTGGCATTATTTTAGCAAACATACCGCCTGAAGTTACAGGGATATTGACACCTCCATCAGGGGATCAAGTGGGAGGTCTGTTATGGTATATACAAAAAGGTATGTTTTTAGGTATCTATCCACCTTTAATTTTTCTTGGTATAGGAGCTTTAACGGATTTTTCATATTTAATAGCAGATCCAAGATTAATTTTTTTAGGTGCAGCAGCACAAGTTGGAATTTTTGGTACATTTATTGTTGCAAATTTAATGGGCTTTGATATAAAAAGTGCAGCATCAATTGCAATTATTGGTGGTGCTGACGGACCAACATCAATATATCTTGCTTCTAAATTTTCTCCCGAATTATTGGCTGTTATAGCTATTGCTGCGTATTCATATATAGCGTTAATACCAATATTACAACCTCCTGTTTCAAAATTATTAACTACAAAAGAAGAAAGAAAAATAAGAATGAAAAAAATGAGACACGTTACTCAAAAAGAAAAGATAATATTCCCCATTGCTACAACAATAGTTGTTGCATTGTTAGTGCCAAAAGCTTTATCTTTGGTAGGTTTATTAATGTTAGGTAATTTATTAAAAGAATCTGGAGTAACAAAAAGGTTAGCTGAAGCAGCATCTAGGTTTATATTAGATTCTGTAACAATACTTTTAATGCTTTCGGTAGGAAGTACTGCAAGGGCAGATATTTTCTTAAAACCAGCCAGTTTAAAGATATTTTTATTAGGAGCAGTAGCTTTTATTATTGCGATGGTATCTGGGATTTTGTTTGCGAAGTTAATAAATGTATTTACGAAGGATAAAATAAATCCATTAATAGGTGCTGCAGGTGTATCGGCTGTACCTGATTCAGCGAGGGTTGCACATACGATAGCGCAATCAGAAGATGCAGGTAATTTTATTTTAATGCATGCTATGGGACCAAATGTTGCCGGAGTTATTGGTTCTGCTGTTGCAGCAGGTGTATTCTTGTCGATACTTTCATAACGAGGTGGAATTTAAATGGCTAAAAAAAGTTATAAAGTAGAAATTAATTACTCTTTTTGTAAAAATTGTGGTATATGTTATAATGTCTGTCCAACTAAAACTTTGGGTTCTGCTGAATTGGGGAAACCAATTGTGGTAGACATAAATAAATGTATCGGTTGTTTGATGTGTGAAAGGTTATGTCCTGATATAGCGATTAATGTTGAGGAAGTTGAAAAGGTGGTTGAAACTAATGGGTAGAATAGTTTTTATGCAGGGAAATGAAGCAGTAGCATTAGCAGCTATTAAAGCGGGTTGTAGATTTTTTGCGGGATATCCTATAACACCTTCAACTGAGGTTGCCGAAACAATGGCAAGAGAATTACCAAAAGTTGGTGGGAAGTTCATTCAAATGGAAGATGAGATAGCGAGTGCTGCAGCAATAATAGGTGCATCTTTAGCGGGTGTGAAATCTATGACAGCAACGAGTGGTCCAGGTTTTAGTTTAATGCAAGAAGCATTGGGATACGCTACGATGACAGAAACTCCTTGCGTGTTTGTTGATGTTATGAGAGGTGGTCCGAGTACAGGATTACCTACAAAACCATCTCAAGGTGATTTAATGCAAATTAGATGGGGAAGACATGGTGATCAACAAATAATAGCATTATATCCATCAACAGTGGAAGAAGCTTATAAATATACAATAAAAGCATTTAATTATGCAGAAACATATAGAACACCTGTTGTTTTGGTTATGGATGAAACATTAGGACATATGAGAGAAAGTTTTTATTTGAGCGATGAAGACGAAAATCCTGAAATTATTCAAAAAATGACAGAATCAGAGATAAAAGAAGAAGACTTATTTCATCCATTTGGATTTCAAGAGGAAAGTTATCCTGTTAACCCATTAATAGAAATGGGTAAAGCAAGATTCCATGTTTCCGGTCTTGTTCATGATGAAACAGGATTTCCAGTTGGTTCAACACATGTAGCGGATAAGGTAATAAAACATCTTGATTCTAAAATTAGATTATATGCTGAAGAAATTGCTATATATGATGAATATATGACAGATGATGCAGAAATAATTGTTGTTGCGTATGGGACTGTAGCAAGAAGTGCCATGAAAGCTGTAAAGATGGCGAGAGAAGATAGAATCCCTGTTGGATTATTTAAACCAATTTCAATATGGCCTTTTCCAGTTTCAAAAATGAAAAATATATTGAGAAAATCTCAAGCTGTAATAATTGCTGAAATGAACCTTGGACAAATGGCTTTGGAAATTTCTAGGGTTAATAAATTTGGTAAACACCTTGAATTAGTTAATAAAGTAGATGGCAATTTAATCAGTCCAAGGGAAATTTTAAATTCCATAACAGCAGTTTGGAGAAGAATAATAGAGTTTTAATAAATACCCTGCGTTAATGCGGGGTATTTTTTTAAATACAAATAAAAAAAATATATAAGCATTTGAAAAAATAAAAGTTTTATGGTAAAATATCTTTAGAAAACGAAATAAAGGGGGCTGAACTATCCATGGAAGTTTTAAAAGTTGGACATTCTTCATCACCAAACAAAGTAGCTGGTGCTATAGCAGGTGTTTTAAGTAAAACAGATGAAGTTGAAATTCAAGCAATTGGGGCGGGAGCTGTAAATCAAGCAGTTAAAGCTATTGCTATTGCGAGAAGATTTGTTGAAACTCGTGGAAAAAAACTTTTTGTGGTTCCAGGATTTGTAGAAGTAATAGTTGGTGAAGAAAAAAGAACAGGTATAAAATTTAGAGTATTTGCTGAAATTTCTGAGGAAAAAGCGGAAGCTTAATAGAGGAGAAGCCTGTAAGTGATAGATAATAAAGTTATTAATGAAATAGTTACCGCGTGTATAAAAGACGCGCGGATTTTTTCTATAGTTAAAGATATAGCAAAATTGAATAAAAGTGAGAGGTTAAAGTTGAGAAGAAAAGCTTCGATGATTTTAAAAAAAGAAAAAACAGTAGATAAAGAAGCTTTAACTTTTTATTTTGTGATAACTGAAGGTGAAGTAGTAGAGGAGATTTTAAGGAGGATAAAAGATGGAGAAAAAGAAAATGCCTAAATATGTAGGTGGTCAGGCTGTTATAGAAGGTGTAATGATGAAAGGTATAAATACTGTTGTTGCAGTAAGAAGAACAGATGGGAAGATTCAGGTAAAAAGATTGAAAGAAAATTCTTTTGGGTGGCTTGAAAAAATTCCTTTTATAAGAGGTTTTTTTGTTTTGTTAAAAGCTATGATTATAGGTATGGAAGCATTATCGTATTCTGCAAATGTCTCTGGTGAGGAAGAAATAACCAAAAAAGATATGATAATTTCAATCTTATTGGCTTTTTTGTTTGCGATTGGTGGATTTGGTGTAGGACCAATGCTTGTAACCAAATTATTTAATATTCAAAATGAATTTTGGTTTTCACTTATAGAAGGTATAGTTAGAGCTTTCTTTGTTATATTATATATATGGGTAATTTCTTTATTTAAAGATATAAAACGTGTATTTGAATATCATGGTGCTGAGCATAAAACTGTATATAATTATGAAGATGGTAAAGAATTAAATGTTCAAAATGCAAAACAATATACAACGCTACATCCAAGATGCGGTACGAGTTTTTTAATAATAACAGTATTTGCTTCTATAGTTGTTTTTTCTATTACTGGAGCATTAGGATTTACAACGATATGGGAAAAAGTTTTAACAAGAATTATATTATTGCCAGTAGTGGCTGGTTTTGCATATGAATTTCAAAGATTTACTGCAAAAATAATTCATACAAGATTTGGTAGAATTTTGGCCTGGCCAGGTTTGGCTTTACAAAATATTACAACATCAGAACCAGATGAAAAACAGTTGGAAGTTGCAATTGTTTCTTTAAAATATGCATTGAAAGAAGAATTTGATGGTGAAGAAATTGTTGAAGTTTAAAATATTATCAATTGATTTTTAACAAAATATATATTATAATATAAATACCTTGGCTCAGATAATGGAGTAAACCTTATCTTGGCCAAAGGAATATGAATGCGGAGGTAGAGGAATATGTCAAGAGGATTAGACCCAGAAATCAAAAACAAAGTTATTGAAGAATTCAAAATTAATGAAAAAGACACAGGTTCAGTTGAAGTTCAAATTGCATTATTAACTGCAAGAATCAGACATTTAACAGAACATTTAAAAACACATTCCAAAGATTTTCATTCAAGAAGAGGTCTTATGAAAATGGTTGGTAAAAGAAGAAAAATGTTAAAATATTTAAAGAAAGAAAGACCAGAAGTTTATAAGGAATTAATTTCAAAATTAGGAATTAGAGGATAAAAAACAGCCTGCTAACGCGGGCTGTCTTTTTACTTCCAACTATTTAAATATGCAATTTGTTCTGGAGTTAATTCGTCAATTTCTATTCCCATTGTTTTTAATTTGATTTT
>NZ_FQUI01000003.1 GCF_900129175.1 Marinitoga hydrogenitolerans DSM 16785 | reverse complement strand
ATTTGTATAACTACTACCAATCACACTTCCTTTATATTTCAATACTTGTTTCGTATATAATATGGGGATTTTTAAATTATTAAGAGGCTGCAAAGCAGCCTCTTAATAATTTTTTATTTGCTTTAATACTTCAACTAAAAATTCCCATACTCTTTTTACAGATGAAATACTCATTTTTTCTTGTGGTGTATGTACATCATATAAATTTGGCCCAAACGAAATCATATCTACATCTTTCATTTTACCTGACAATATTCCACATTCTAATCCGGCGTGAATAGCTGCTATTTCTGGTTCTTTACCATACATATCTTTATATACTTTTTTCATTAATTCTCTTATTCTCGAATCTGGTTTATATTCCCATGCTGGATATGGAGCATTTGTATTTAATTCTGCTCCTACTAATTTTGTTATAATTTCTGTTTTGTTATGTATTAAATCCCTTAGTGTTTCCACAGAACTTCTGGTAGCTGATGTAAACTCTATTCTATTAGTATATGTTTTAACAACACCTAAGTTACTCGAACTTTCTACCAATCCTTCAATTGATTTACTCATTGTTTGAACTCCATCATGAACCAACATTAAAATATATATTGCTTTTTCAAAGGATTCTTTTGTTAATACTCTTTCTGATTTTTCTATTTCCTCTATTGAAACTTTTACCTTTGGATCTGAAACACTTAATTCATTTTTAAATGTTTTGTCCCAATACTCAACAATTTGTTTTGCTTTTTCTATATTATCAATAATCAATTCTGCTGTTGCCTCTCTAGGAATAGCATTGCTTTTATCTCCGCCATTTATTGAAGCACATTCGACTTTTATCTTTTTATTTAAATCATATAATACTCTTCCTAACAATTTATTGGCATTTCCTCTCTGCTTTATAATTTCCATTCCAGAATGCCCACCTTGCAATCCAAATACCTTTAATCTTATTCCATATTTATTTTCTGGCTTTTTAAATTCAACTGGCAATGTTATTACATCTCTCAAACCACCTGCACAACTCACATAAAATATTCCTTCTTCTTCAGAATCTATATTTAAAAGTACTTTTCCATTTAATAATGATGGATCCAATTCATTTGCTCCTGTCATTCCTGTTTCTTCTTCTGTTGTAAATAATGCTTCTATTTCAGGGTGGGCTATATCTTTGGAATCAAGTATAGCTAATGCATATGCCACAGCAATACCATTATCCGCTCCCAATGTTGTATTCGTTGCTTTTATATAATCTCCATCTATTTGTAATTTTATAGGGTCCTTTGAAAAATCATGATTAGAATCAGAAGTTTTTTCACAAACCATATCAATATGACCTTGAATAATAACACCTGGAGCACTTTCATAACCTTTGGTTGCTGGTTTTCTTATAATCACATTTAATGCTTTATCTTGAATATATTCTAAGTTCCTTTCTTTAGCAAAATTTACAAGGTAATCGCTAATAGCTTTTTCATTTCCCGAACATCTTGGTATTTGACTTATTTCTTCAAAATAATAAAATACTTTTTCTGGTTTTAACCCTTTTAAAACTCCCATCTTATAGCCTCCTATTAATAAATCTTTTTGAATATTTTAATGCATCATTTGCGTTTTTTGCATAATATACTCCAAAAAATCAAAATTCTGAAGTTTTCATCTTTCTATAATTTTACTATTTTATTTTATAAATTTCAAATAGAAAATTATGTTATAATTTAATATGATAATTGTATTTTAACTATACTGTTTGAGGTGATAAATATATGAAAATTATATCTTGGAATGTTAATGGAATAAGAGCAGCTATAAAGAAAGGTTTTATAGATTTCCTGAATACCGAAGATCCAGATATATTATGTATTCAAGAAACAAAAGCAAGGGAAGAGCAATTAACCAAAAAATTTTTAAGTTATGGAACATGGAAAAAATATTTTGTTTCAGCAGAAAAAAAAGGATATAGTGGTGTAGCTACTTTTACAAAAATCGAACCAAAAAATATTTTAAAAGGTTTCGGAAATGAAAAGTTTGATTCTGAAGGAAGAACATTAATTACTGAATATGAAAACTTTTCGCTTTTTAATATATATTTCCCAAACGGTAAAGCAAGACAGGAAAGATTGGAATATAAAATGGATTTTTACTATTATTTATTGGAATTTTTAGAAGATTATAAAAAGAAACAACCTAATATTATTATTTGTGGCGATGTTAACACTGCACATAAAGAAATAGATCTTGCAAGACCAAAGGAAAATGAAAATGTATCTGGATTTTTACCCATAGAAAGAGAATGGATTGATAAGTTATTGGATAGTGGATTTATTGATACATTCAGAATGTTTAATCAAGAACCAAATAATTATACATGGTGGGATTACAAAACTAGAGCAAGAGAAAGGAATGTTGGATGGAGAATAGATTATTTCTTCATAAGTACTCCTTTGGAAAATAAAATTAAAGATGCTTTTATTCTTTCAGATGTAATGGGTTCCGATCATTGCCCTATTGGAATTGAAATCAATAATAGTACATATACTGGATAATTAAACCGATTTATAATTTTAACATAAGTTTAATCAATGCTTAGTGTGAAATATGATAAAATAATTCGGAAAGGGTCTAAGGTTTAAAATCCCAAGTGGTACCTTAGCCCAATATTATTATTTCAAGAGGAGGTGACTATATGTACGCTATCATTGAAGTTGGCGGAAAACAATACAGAGTAGAAGAAGGCATGGAACTTTACACAGAAAAATTAAATGGATATGAACCAGGTTCTGAAGTTGTTTTAGACAAAGTTTTATTTGTAAAAGATGAGTCTGCAAAAGTTGGAAAGCCATACGTAGAAAACGCAAAGGTTGTTGCTGAAGTCGTAAAACATGGAAAAGATAAAAAAGTATTAGTTGTAAAGTTCCAGGGAAGAAAAAATTACAGAAGAAAAAAAGGACATCGTCAACATTTTACTGCTTTAAAGATTAAAAAAATCGAAGCATGATTCAAGTAACATTTAATTTCAAAAAAAACATAGTTACAATTAAAGGACACGCAGATTTCGATCAGTATGGAAAAGACATTGTATGTAGTGCTGTAAGTGTTTTAACCCAATTTGTTTCAGAAATCATTAAAAATGAGAATTTAGGCGATTTCAAAACAAAAGATGGTTATTTAAAAATTAATTGGTCAAATAATGAGTTATCTGATAAATTGATAAAATATTTACACGATGCATTAAAAAGTATTGAAGAAAGTTATCCCGATAACTTAAAAGTGGAGGTGAATAAGTAATGAAAATAAATCTTCAACTCTTTTCATCAAAAAAGAGTGGAGGTACCGCAAAAAACGGAAGAGATTCCAATCCTAAGTACCTCGGAGTTAAAAAAAGCGACGGTCAAAAAGTAGTTCCAGGAAATATCATTGTTAGACAAAGAGGAACTCATTTCCACCCAGGAAACAATGTTGGAATTGGAAAAGATCATACAATATTTGCTAAAATAGAAGGTTATGTGAAATTCGAAAAAAGAAACAACAGAAGAATAATCAGCGTTTATCCAGAAAGATGAGATGGTGATAATATGAGCCGTGTAAAAACATTATCCACGGCAGGAATATTGGGAGCGTTATCGGTACTATTAATGTTTTTAGAATTTCCAATATTTCCTTTTGCAAGTTTTTTGAAATTTGATCCAAGTGCATTACTAATTATTGCTTCTCTTTTTTTATTTGACTGGAAAACCGCCATGTTCTCGTTAATAACAAAAGATATTGTATTTTATTTTGTAAAATCTGGTGATTTAATAGGCGTTTCAATGGATTTTATAGCCATTTTTACTTTTATATCAATACTTACAATTTTTAAATTAAATATAAACAAATATATTAAATATAGTATTTCTTCTTTTGGTGTTGGTATAATAATGGTTTTAATGAACATGGCTATTATTCCTATTTATTTTAAAATGTCTTTTAGCGAAGCAGCAAAATATTTTGGTTTATCATCATGGACACTTATTATAACTATAATCGCTTTTAATATGATTAAATTCATTATAGACGCTATTTTAGGCGACTTGTTATATAAAAGAATAAAGAACTTTTTTTCCTAAGAAAGGAGGACAGCAAAATGGCTTCAATTATGACTCAAAAGAGTTATTTAGCAAAAAATGAAGAAATTGAAAGAAAATGGTATGTTGTTGATGCAGCTGGAATGTCATTAGGTAGATTAGCTTCACAAGTAGCTAAGATATTGCAGGGGAAACACAAACCAACTTATACACCACATGTCGATACAGGTGATTATGTAATTGTAATAAATGCTGAAAAAATTGTTTTAACAGGTAAAAAATGGACTCAAAAGAAATATTATAGACATACAGGATATCCTGGAGGTATAAAAGAACAAACAGCAAAAGAAATATTAGAAAAATATCCTGAAAGATTAATAGAAAAAGCTGTAAAAGGTATGCTTCCAAAAACAACATTAGGAAGACACATGTTCAAGAAATTAAAGGTTTATTCTGGTTCTAGTCACCCTCATGAAGCACAAAAACCAGAAAAGTTGGAATTATAAGGAGGGAATAATGCATGGCTGAATTTATAGATTATTATGGAACAGGTAGAAGAAAAGCTTCTATCGCAAGAGTACACTTAAGACCAGGTGAAGGAAAAGTAAGAGTAAATAAAAAAGAATTTGAAAATTTAACTCAATACTTTAATAATAACCCTGTTTGGTCAAAACACGCTTTAGAACCTTTAACAGTTACAGAAAATGAAGGAAAATTCGATTTAGTTATAACTGTAGAAGGCGGAGGAATGAATGGTCAAGCTGGTGCTATTAGATTGGGTATTGCAAGAGCTTTATTAAAATTCGACGAAAACTTAAGACCTGTTTTAAGAAAATACGGATTATTAACAAGAGATCCAAGAGAAGTAGAAAGAAAGAAATACGGTTTAAGAAAAGCAAGAAGAGCTCCTCAATTCTCAAAGAGATGATCTTTGCTTTATATCAAAATGTTGCATAATAAGGGAACGGTTTTCCGTTCCCATAATTTTGCTATATGGAGATGGTATCTTGATACCAAAGGAAATTATTGATGAAATCAATTCAAGATTAAATATAAAAGATATTGTCGGAAATTATCTTTCTTTAAAAAAAACGGGAAAGAATTATACCGCCTTGTGTCCTTTTCATCCAGAAGACACACCTTCTTTTTTTATTTTCCCATCAACAAATACTTTTCATTGTTTCGGATGTGGCGCCCATGGCGATCCAATTAGCTTTATTCAAAAATATGAACAATTAAATTTTATAGATGCCGTTAAAAAGGCTGCAGTTTTAGCTGGTATAGATATTTCTCAATATATACAAAGAAAAGAGCTACCTATAGAACTACAAATATTTGAAGAATATCATAAAAAATATAAAGAAATATTGTTGAATTTACCTCAATCTCATCCAGCATGGAAATATTTAATCAACAGAGGAATTAATAAAAATTATGCTGAAAGATTTGGTTTGGGTTTTTCCAATGGTTCTTTAAAATCATCAATTTTAGATGATTTTGATTTACCGATAACTCTTGGAAATAAATTAGGAATAGTTAGAGAAGATGGGAAAGAAATATTTCAAAACAGAATAATTATTCCTATAAATGATGATTTTGGAAGAGTTATTGCCTTTGCAGGAAGAACAATAAAAAATGAAACCCCTAAATACTTAAACAGTCCAGAAAATAAATTCTTCCAGAAATCTAAGATTTTATTCTTATTTGATAAATCTAAAAATATTATAAAAAGAGAAAAATATAGTATTTTAGTAGAAGGTTATTTTGATGCTATTAGTATGCATATAAATGGTTTTGAAAATACTGTTGCAATTCTCGGTTCAGCTTTTACGCAATATCATGCTAAAAAACTTATAAAATTATCCGATAAAATTATCACTATGTTTGATATGGATGAAGCCGGTCAAAACGCCACACTTAAATCTTTAGATTATTTATTATCTTTTGGATTTCAGGTTGCCATAGCCCAATACACCACAAAAGATCCTGATGAATTAATAAAAAAAGAAGGGCAAAATGGGATTCTTCGAACTTTAGAAAATTCGAAAAAATTTCATGAATTTATACCTGAATATTTTAAAGATAAATATAATTTAGATGATGAATTTGGTATTGAACAATATCTTGAAAAAATGGCAGAATGGTATTTGAAATTTCAACGATCAAAGCATGCTGCAATTCTGGATACATTTATTAAAAGAATTTCTTTGATTATTTTAAAGCCAGAAAATAATATAAAAAAAGCCATTGATAATATATTAAAATATAAAAAGTACAATAAAAAAGTAATTCCTTATGCATCTCTTGAAGAACCAACAATATCCTCAAGAGAAAAAAGGTATAATGAATTAGATAAACAACTTATTTGGTTATGGATAAAACATAAAAAGTATAGAAAAAGAATACAAGAAAAACTCTCTTCAAAAGACTTTGAAACATATGGAAAAGAATTTTTAGATTTTATTGAAAATGGCTATGATTTATCAGAAATATTGGAAAATGGTAGCGAAGAGTTAATTAATTTAATAAAGTTAACATGGAATTTTGATTATGATATCGAACCAGAAAGAATATTTATGAGTCTAATAGATTCGATAGAAAAATTCCGAAAAGAAGAGGAAGTTAAAAAACTAAGAAAAATGCTTAATAACACAAACGATCCAAAAGAAAAAAAAGAAATAATGAAAAAAATATTCGAGATACTCGCTACTCTTAAAAAGCGAGGAGGTGTTTTTTAATGGCAGATAAAGACTTAATGAAAGCTATTGAAGAAATTGGTGATTTAGAAATTGGTGATATTGACAAATCTAAAGAATTCGTTGAAGTGAAAAAAAAGAAAAGAAAAAGTTATAAACCTCCAAAACCTTTTGAAAAGATTGTTAAAGAGTTAGTGAAAAAAGCCAAAAAAAACAATATGGTTTTAACCTATGAAGATATTGATAAAACATTACCTACAGAATTAGATACCGAACTAATTGAAAAAGTATATGAAGCCCTTGAAAAAGAAGGAATAATGGTAGATGATGGTACCCAATTAGATGATAATAGTATTCATGAAATAGAAGGAATTATCGAATCTGAAGGCGCTGCTACAATTGAACTAATGGATTATTTAGAAGATGGTGAAACTCAAGTATTTGATAACATGTCTTTAAAAGATCCTATAAAGGTTTATTTAAAAGAAATTGGAAAAATAAAATTATTAACTCCTCAAAGAGAAAAGAGATTAGCTAAAAGAGCTAATGAAGGTAATAAAAAAGCACGTAATGAATTAATTAAAGCTAATTTGAGATTGGTTATATCTATTGCAAAAAAATATGTGGGTAGAGGGTTATCTTTCCTCGATTTAATTCAGGAAGGTAACATTGGTTTAATAAAAGCTGTGAATAAATTTGATTATAAAAAGGGTTTTAAATTCAGCACATATGCCACATGGTGGATAAGACAGGCAATTACAAGAGCTATTGCTGATCAGGCAAGAACTATAAGAATTCCTGTACATATGGTTGAAACAATAAACAAATTCAATAAAATAATTAGAGAATACTTACAAGAATATGGGGAATATCCATCTCCTGATAAATTAGCCGAATTAACAGGTAAACCTGTAGAAAAGGTTAACGAAATTTTATTAACCGCAAGAGAGACTATATCTGCTGATTCACCGCTTGGATCTTCAGATGAAGATGATTCAACAATTGGAGATTTTATTGCTGATGACTCATTAGATAAACCTTCTGAAGTCGCTATGAAAATGTTGTTAAGAGAAGAATTAGAAAAAATATTAGATACATTACAACCAAGAGAAGCTATGGTTTTAAAAATGAGATATGGTCTCCTCGATGGTAAAGTAAAAACACTTGAAGAAGTTGGGCAATATTTTAATGTTACTAGAGAAAGAATTAGACAAATTGAAGTAAAAGCACTTAGAAAACTAAGACATCCAAGTAGAAGTGCTCAACTTAAAGAACTTAGTTCAATGCTTGGAAAAGAATTATAATTAAAATAGTTTTGATTAAATAGTTATAATCGGAGGATTATTATGGAAGAAAAAGTATTTAACATAAAAAGGAATGAATATACAATCCCAGAATTTTTCAAAGAAGAATTGGATGATGAGCAATTAAAGGCTGTTATTAATTCAAAAGGTAGATCATTAATAATTGCTGGCCCGGGTTCAGGAAAAACCCGGGTTATTACTTATAAAATTGCTTATCTATTATCACAAGGTATTAGACCTGAAAATATCTTACTTGTTACTTTCACAAGAGCATCTGCTAAAGAAATGATTGAAAGGGTAAAAAATGTCACTAATGTGGATACATCATCACTTACTGCTGGAACATTTCATCATATTTGTAATATGATTCTCAGAAGATATGCAAAAGTATTAGGATATGATAATAACTTTTCCATACTTGACTCTGAAGATTCGAAAGATTTAATGAGAATTGCAAAAAATGAATATAAAGGGAACTTAACAAAAGAAGAAGCAAAGCAAATACCAAATGAAGGCGTTATACTAAAAATTGTAGGTTATGCTGCAAACACTTTAAAATCCTTAAGAGAAGCTGTTTTAGATGTTGCTCCATATTTAATCGATGTTGAAGATGATATAGAAAAGATTTATATGCATTACATAGATCTTAAACAAAAAATAAATGCTATGGATTATGATGATATGCTTGTAAATACTTTAAGACTATTGGAAACAAATGATGATATCAGGAATCATATTGCTTCAAAATATAAATGGGTTTTGGTTGATGAATTTCAAGATACAAGTTTAGTTCAACTAAGAATTGTTGAATTTCTATCTAGCGTTCATAAAAATTTAATAGTTGTCGGCGACGATTCTCAAAGCATTTATTCTTTCAGAGGATCAAGATTCGAAAATGTTGAAGATTTCCAAAATCATGAAAACGTGAAACTATTTAAAATACAAACAAATTATAGAAGTGTTCCAGAAATTGTAGAACTTGAAAATTATTTAATCCCAACACATTCTATTCCTAAAAAATTAAAACCTTTTCGTTCATCTTTTAATATAAAGCCTAAAATAGTAAAAACATATGATGAATTAGAACAAGCAGACTTTGTTGTACAATTAATAGAAAACAAATTTAATGAAGGTATTTCACCAGAAGACATTGCTATCTTATATAGATCACATAGTTTATCTATGACTTTACAACAGAAATTAGATGCAAGAAAAATATCTTACAAACTGTTATCTGGAAAAAGATTTATAGAAACACGGCATATAAAAGATATTATGGCTTTTTTAAAAATAGTCGCAAATCCTTTTGACAACATATCATGGTCAAGAGTTTTAAAATTATTTCCAGGTATCGGACAAAAAACCATGACAAAAATTACAAAAGAATTTTATACAAATTTAATGGAATATACTACACCTTATGATGCCTTTGAAAATATTAATCTAAAAAAATATCCGAAATTAAAAGATATAATCTTATACCTATATGAAAACGAAACAGAAAATCCTCAAGATTTAATAGACTACATATATTTAGAATTTTACAAAGAATATCTCGAATTAAATTTTAAAGATGCATATTCTAGAAAACTTGATATAGAAAGATTATCCGAAATTGCTTCAAGATATGAAACGCTTGATAAATTTTTAGAAGAATTAGCCTTAAGTGAAAATATTGAAATTCAAGGTGCAGAAAAAGATAGAAAAGTTGAAAAAATTACATTAACTACTGTTCATGGCGCAAAAGGCCTTGAATGGAAAGTTGTTATTATAATCTCTGTAAACCCTGGAGATTTCCCAAATGGAATGGCTTTAAAAGATAAAAAATTAGATGAAGAAGAGCGTTTATTTTATGTTGCTGTTACAAGAGCCAAAGATGAATTATATATAGTAAAACAACTAACTGGAACAACTAAACCTTATTATGGAAATTCTTTTTACATAAAACAAAAATTACCTGATTTTACTGATAAAATTCCAAAACGTCTTGTTGAATATTGGAAAATTGGTTATACAGAATAAGATGTATATTATATAATAATAGTCATTCTTTCTGATTTCAGTTGATAAAAATTAGTTGATTATAATTTTTTAAAATTATAATGGAATAATAATACATATTTTATTCAGTAATCCAAAACAAATCCCCATTTATGGGGATTTGTTTTATTATTTCATTAAATATTTAATTACATTAATTGCAAGTTGTGCGTCATCTCCCCATTGCCATCCGTTATGTAGTAAATCACCTGTATCTCCAGTTCCATCATCAAATGGAGAGCTATCTCCAATTGCAACTACTTTTCCTTTTCCATATGTAGTAACAATCATATATGGTTTGTCTTCAGAATTAGCAATTAACACTTTTACTTTGTCATTTAATATTTTTATCGACGAACCATTCCAAACACCTATTTTTTTAATTCCTTTTGTTATTTCGTGATTATAAACATGCGCTAATGGTGCTTCTTCTAAATCATCTCCAGCAAATTTAAATCCAAAATTTTCAACAAAGGTATTAAAAATTTTAGGAGAATCCCATCCATTTCCATTTCTATCCGAATTTCCATGATCTGCTATTATAAATAATGAACCGCCATTTTTTACAAAATTCAGTATAGCTGATACTTCAAAATCTTTAAAAGGTTTATTTGGCTCTGGAATTATCAGAGTTTTATACATATTTAAAATATTTTCATTGAAATCTTCTTTTATTTCTTCAACCTTTAAACCAAGATTTTTTGCTGCATCTGCAAAATCTGAATATCCACCGTTGATTACCCAATCTGCATTTCCTGCGGTTTGTCCGTGATTATTGTCAAATAATACTCTATTTTTGTAATTATCTTTTTCAACATTCATTGGTAAAATAATCATACCTGTTTTATTTCCATTTTTATCTGAAATTGATCTTAAAACAAGTTTAAATTTGTTTGGCATATTCTCTATTTCAATTTTCATTATAGTATTATCTCTTAAAAGTTCAATGTTTTTTATATTTGCTTTTAGTACTCTAACAGATTTATTCTTTAATACACTTTCTGGATTAATCTGCTCATTAAATTCTACTATAAGATAATTATCTCTAATTGCATATATTTTTACTTCTGGCGGAAAAATATCATCTACAAGAATATCATCCATGTTTCTCGGCCATAATTCGCGTATAGACATATATTGTCCCAAGACTCCTACAACTTCCATATTTATTCCTACTTTAAATAATGCTGAGTTTATACCTGTGTTTTCTCTTATAAATACCATACCTTTTCCGCTTCCATCATCTATATATATTTTTCTAATATCATGTTTATCAATTTCAATTATTTTACCTTTTGTTTTTACATATAATCCTTCATATTTTTCATCATTAATGTCTACAGTTTTTATTTCAATAGGAGCTGGCAAATCATTACCTCTGGATAAAATTTTGTAATAATGTGTCGGATTATCTCCTTCTAACACTATTTGCTTATTATTCCTATGTGACCATGTATATCCTCTTACTTCAACTAAATCTCCTCTTTTTATATCATTAAATTGCTTACCTCTATAATACAAATTTATTCCAGCTGTTTCGTCTTGAAGGAAAATTATGTTTACATCAAATGGCCCTGGTTCTACCGTTACTATCCCTCTAACTATCACTGTTTGTAAATCTTTTAATTGTCTTGCTTGAGAAATACTTATTACATTAGAAAAAGATAAAATAACCAAAGTTACTAAAAATAGTGTTATAAATAGTTTTTTCACTTCTATCCCTCCCAAAATTTTTTATTTTTAACATAACATTATATCACAAAATTTTAAGAAAAAACTCTTCTAATTTTTATCTTAAATTTTTAAAATGTTTCTGGTATAATTGTTAAAGCTATAAATTTTATTCGATATTTAGTTTGGAGGTGTGTTATTTGAAAGATTTTATTCTTGGTATAATAATGGGAATTGCGGAACTATTGCCTGGAATTAGCGGTGGAACTATTGCTGCTATTTCTGGCAGATACGAAATTATTTTAAAAGCAGCATCAGATATTGTATCTCTTAAATGGACTAAAGAATCTCTGAAAATTATTACTTTTTTAATTATTGGAATGGGAATGTCTATAATATTATTATCTAAAGTTTTATCTTATCTATTTAATAAATATCCAGAATATTCTTATGGAATTTTTGCTGGTTTAATTATAGGAGGTTTAATTTATTTATTAAATCAAATAGATTTCAAAAAAAAATCAAATCTATCTATAATAACCATAACTTTTTTTATAGCTTTCCTACTTTTAAATTTTGCAAAATCTATTGAATCTACAACAGGTAATATCAATTTCTGGTATTTAATGTTTGGAGGAGTTGTTGCTGTATCAGTTATGGTTTTACCAGGTGTAAGTGGATCATCCATGCTCCTAATTATGGGACTTTATAAACCAGTTATAAATGCTGTATCTAATATGAATTTTAATATTCTAATTCCTGTTGCTATTGGCATTTTTCTGGGTTTAATTTTTATTATAAAATTATTAGAAGGATTAATGGAAAAATTTCGTGAGCATGTTATGTCATTTTTAATAGGATTAACACTTGCTGGAATGGTTACTATTTTCCCAATTACTTCTAAATGGTTAACCTATATATTTTTTATAATAGGAATTTTCTTATCTCATTATTTAGAAAAAATATTAAAAGAATAAATTAGAAAGAGGTGTGATGATGCAGGAAATTTTATTGGGTGTTATTCAAGGATTAACAGAGTTTTTACCAGTTTCAAGTTCGGGGCATTTAGCTTTATTTTCAAGATTAATAAATTTTGATCCTAATGTTTCATTTTTTGCTTTTTTACATTTGATGACATTTTTTGCTGTATTGTTATTTGTATATAAAGAAGTATGGTTTATTTTAAAAGGAATATTTACAGGAAGAAAAGATGCCTGGAGTCTTTCAATAAAAATTATCATTTCTTCCATTCCAGCAGCTTTTATTGGAATTTTATTTGAAGATCAAATAAATAACGCATTTTCTTCATTAAAATTAGTCGGAATATTTTTCTTGTTTACATCTATTGCAATGATTTTATCTGATAGATTTAACGGAAAAAAAGAATTGTTAGACATTTCTTACATAGATGCATTAATTATAGGTTTATTTCAAGCTGCTGCGATTTTCCCCGGTATTTCAAGAAGCGGTTTTACATTATTTGGTGCATTACTCTTAAATACAAAAAAAGGAGCAGCTTTAAAATATTCATTCTTAATGAGTCTTCCTGTAACTTTTGGTGCGGGTTTATTAGAAATCCATAAGGTTACATTTACATCCTCTGTAATTTATTCTGGAATTGCAACCTTTATATTTGGCGTTTTAGGGCTTTATATTTTGAAAAAAACTGTTATTAACGGAAAACTCAAATATTTTGGATATTATACTATAATTGCAGCAATATTGAGTTTTATTGTATAATTGGTGATATTATGAAATTATTATTAACTGGTAAAATGGGAGTAGGAAAAACAACTGTTTTAAATAGAGCAATAAAAAAATATAATATAAGAACTGGCATTTTCACTCAAAAAAAGGGTGAAAATGTTTATGCTTGGTTTTTATATTCTAATAAAAAATTTATAATTGGCAAAAAATCCTCTTTTGGAATGGAAATTCAAGAAGATGGTTTTAAAAATATAACTACAGAGCTAAAAAATATAAGATTTCCAGATTTTTTCGTTATTGATGAAATTGGATTTTTAGAAGAAAAATATCCTCCTTTTTTAGAAGAAATAAAAAGAATTATCGAAGAATCTAAAAATTTTATAGGTATTGTTAGGCTGTTTTTTCATAATAGATATGACTTCTTGAATACATTACCTATTATAGAAATAACTGAAGAAAATAGAAATGATATTGAAATATAAAAACTTAATTTTTTACAAGATTACTTTAAAACAAAAATCACATAATTTCTAAAATATGCATTAAATAAAAAATAAAAGCCCTGGCTAGCCAGGGCTTTTATGATACCATATATCTATATGGAATCGGGGGATGGGGATTTCAAAATTATTATATCTTAGATATATTAATTTAACGTTACAAAAATATGATTTTTTATATTTTATTTTTTTTGTTTCTTAATGCCATTAAAACTTTTTCTGGAGTTATTGGAAGTTCTTTTATTCTTACACCAACTGCGTTGTATACCGCGTTTGCTATAGCTGCTGGTGGTGTATCTATTCCTATTTCACCCACACTTTTTGCTCCAAATGGTCCTGTTGGCTCATAACTTTCAACTAATTCAACATCAAGATTTTTTATATCTACACGTGATGGGACCTTGTAATTTAATAAATTATTTGTCAATAGCCTTCCATTTTTATCATATTTAACTTCTTCATACATTGCCATTCCAATACCTTGAGCAAGACCACCTTCAACCTGTACTTTAGCCAAATTAGGATTAATAGGTGTACCACAATCTACTACTGCAACATAATTCAACAAGTCAACTTTCCCTGTTTCTGTATCCACTTCAACTTCTGCAAAACCAGCCATAAATGGTGGTGGGGATTCTTCACCTACGTATGATCCTGTTACACTTAACTGCTTTTGATTTTCATTATAATATAAAATTTCAGCTAATTTTTTCAATGAAATTTTTCTATCTTCTGTTTTTATTTCTTTTCCATCAAATTCTACTTTATCTTCAGAAACTTCAAAATACTCGGCACCTGCTTTTATTATCTCTTCTCTCATTTTCTTCGCAGCTTCAATAACTGCATTTCCAGTAACATAAGTGGTACTAGATGCATATGCTCCTGTATCAAATGGAGTTATATCTGTATCTGAAGAATATGGAATTACATCCTCAGTTGGAACATTTAATATATCTGCAGCTATTTGAGATAATATTGTATCACTACCAGTACCTATATCCGTTGCACCAATTAACAAATTAAAGGAACCATCATCATTTAGTTTCAATGTTGCTGATGCCATATCTATTTTTGGAATACCTGATCCTTGCATAGCAATAGCCATTCCAACACCTTTAACTTTCTTACCTTCTTTTTTATCTTTAAATTTCTTTTCCCAATTTATTTTCTGAACTCCCTTTGTTACACATTCATCTAATTTACAGCTTCTTACAACCATATCAACTCCTTCTTTACCTTCTCCCATGATTTTGAAAATAGGAGATGTTTCATTTTCCTTTATCATATTAATTTCTCTTAATTTAACCGGATCGATACCTAATTTGTCAGCTAATATATCCATAGCTGATTCTATAGCGAAATTAGCCTGTATTGCTCCATATCCTCTATATGCTCCTGCTGAAGGATGATTAGTATATACTACATCACCACCAAATCTAACTGCTTTTACTTTATTATACATTGGTAATACTTTAGAGCCTGCAACCATAAACGTAGTTAATGCGTGTTCCCCATATGCACCTGTATCTGACAATCCTCTAACATCTATAACTTTTATTTTGCCATTTTTGTCAGCACCTATTGTTACATCAAATCTCATCGTATGTCTTGTATAAGTTGCTTCAAATACCTCTTTTCTTGTATAATAAACCTTTGCAGGTTTGCCGGTTTTTAATGTTACCAATGCAACATACGGTTCACCATGAATTCCTTGTTTGCCACCAAAACCTCCACCTACACGTGGTTTTATCACTCTAATATTTTTTATTGGCATTCCTAATGCATTAGATAATATCCTTCTTACGTGAAAAGGAACTTGTGTTGAACTTACAACTACCAATCTACCTAACATATCCATGTAAGAATAGGCTGTGTGCGGTTCCATCATAACATGAGCTTGAGCCTGTGTATAAAATCTTTCTTTAACTACAACATCTGAATTCTCTATTTCTTTTTCAATATCACCTATACTCATCTCATATGTTGCTGCAATATTATTTTTTGGATCGGAACTTACAAAACTTTCACTTTTATAATCTTTTTCCGGATGAATGATAGTCTTTGAACCTTTACTCTTTTCAAAATCTAATACTGGCTCTAAAACTTCATAATCAACTTTTAGAAGTTTTAATGCTTTTTCAGCTGTAATTTCATCTCTTGCTGCAACAACAGCAACTTCATCACCAATATATCTTACATATTCATCTAATATATATTTATCATATGGTGATGGCTCTGGATAACCTTGCCCTGCCCTTGTAAATCTGTTTTTTGGTACATCTTTATGAGTTAAAATACATTCAACACCTTCCAATTTCTCTGCTTCTGTAGTATCTATATTTTTTATTTTTGCAAATGCATAAGGACTCCTTAATATTTTTACTATTAAAGCGTTTTTCGGAGCTAAATCATCAGCATAAACAGGTTGCCCACTAACTAATCCATAACCATCTACTTTTTTTATTGAACTTTTTACTTCTTTCATGCTTTCACCTCAAAATATTTTTTTATTGCTCTCATTTGAGGAGCATATCCTGTACATCGACAAAGATTTCCAACTAAATACTTCTTCATATCCTCTTCTGTTGGATCTTTTAATTCTTTTTTCATAGAATACACATTTAAAATCAAACCCGGACTACAAAAACCACATTGATCTGCACCTTCATTCAATAAAGCCTCAGATATTGCTTTAAATTCAGGATCATCTTTTAATCCTTCTACAGTTGTAATCTCGTGGCCATCTGCTGAAGCAGCTAAGACTGAACAAGATAATACAGGCTTACCATCCATTAACACTGTACATACACCACATGTTCCTGTATCACAACCTTTTTTCACACTCATATAATCTAATCTTCTTAATACATCTAATAAAAATTCAGAAGCCGTTATTTCAACCTCTTTTTTTTCATTATTTATAGTTAATTTTATTTTCATTTTAAAACCTCCTCTAAACCTCTTTTAACTAATATTGGTGCAATCGCTTCTCTATATTCTTTTGAACATTTTATATTTGAACCATATTCGAATTCCTCTGCTGCTATCTTTGATGCTTCTTCTATATTTTTATTTTCCTTTAAATAATTCATTGCTTTTTTTGCTAATTTCGCAACACCCGGTCTTGCACCTATTGCTATTCTAAAATCATCTTTTTTATCATATGAAACTGCAGCATTTAGCATTGAAAAATCGTAAAACGAATTCCTCATGTTTTGGAATGATAATTTTCTATCTTCATCTTTTATTATAATTTCAGTTAAGACATCTTTTCTTATTTTTTCTTCTAAAAATACTTCTAAAGGCATTCTACCATTTTCATATAAGACTACATCTGTATTTAGTGCTAATAATACTGTTATTAAATCAGAAAAACCTAATTTCGGAAATATAGTACCACCAATAGTTGCTGTATTTCTTAATTGAACAGACCATATTAACTGAAATACTTCTAATAATTTCCCATCAAATGCTTTTTTTATAATCTCATTTCTCTCGACATCACCTAATGGTGTTGCTCCTCCTATTTTTATTTCATTTCCTTCTTTTTTTACATAGTTAATACCTGCATCTTGAAGATCTATTGCTAAATTGATCTTTCTTGATGAAAGTCTGATAAATGCTCCACTACCTATTATTTCAGCACCTTCAGTACTGATAAGCTTATCATATGCTTCTTCAACACTTTTCGGCCTAAAATATTCTTTAATTTCAATCACCGCTATCACCCTTCCTGTTTTTTAATTTATATATTGTAAAAAGCTTTTATAAATAAATTTTTCACCATTTTTTTTCTATATTCTGCACTAGCTCTAACATCTGTTATAGGATTTATTCTTTCCATATATTTATCCGAAAATTCCTCAAATACTTTTTCTGAAAATTCTTTTCCAATCATCTCTTTTTCTAAATCTTTAAATCTCATTACTGTAGGTCCCACTGAACCATATGCTACCTTTATATCTTCAATTATATTATCTTTAACTTTTAATAACATCCCTATACTGATTATAGATATATTCATTGCATTTCTCTTACCAACTTTTTCATAATAATATCTGTATCCTTTTCTCTCTCTAAGTTCTATTGCATAAATAAATTCTTCTGGTTTCAAACTCAATTTACCCGGTCCATGAATTAAATGGGATATTTTTATTTTTTTATTTGAAGGTTTTATTTCCGCATATCCTCTAAATAAATATGTTGCAAGTAAAAAATCTCCTGCAGGTGATGCATTTGCTACATTTCCAATTGGAGTTGCTCTATTTCTAATTTGTGGAGATCCTATTTGTTTTATAATATCTACAATCATTTGGTATTTTTCTTGAAATTCTTTGTTATTTAATAAATCATCATATGTTGTATTAATAGGTATTTTTACTTTTTCTTTTACAAATTCTATTTTCTCTTTTTCTAATCCTTTTGTATCTATAATAATTTGAGGATTTAAAACTCCTGCTCTCATTTTTACCATTAGGTCTGTTCCGCCAGATAACAACTTTACACTTTCAAATTTTGATTTTAAATTGGAAATCTCTTCAATAGATTTCGGTTTAAAGTATTTCACTTTGTTTCACCTCGTTTCTTTGCCGCTAATTTTACTGCTTCTATAATTTTCGTATATCCTGTACACCTACATAAATTCCCTTCCAAACCATCTTTAATATCTTCTTCAGTTGGATCAGGATTATTATCCAAAAGAACCTTTGTTGACATAATAAAACCAGGCGTACAGAATCCGCATTGAATTGCACCTTTTTCTATATATGAGTCTTGTATTACAGTATCGCCAATTTTATTTAATCCTTCCAATGTCCACACTTCCTGTCCATCCAATTCAACAGCCAAAACCATACATGAATTAACATTTTTACCATTTAATATTATTGTGCATGCTCCGCATTCACCTTCTCCACATCCTTCTTTTACAGAGGTCATTCGCATATCATCTCTTAAAAAATCTAATGCTCTTTTATGTTCTAAAACATCATATTCTATATCTTTACCATTTAACTTAAATTTAATTCTCATATTCTTCAATCACCTCTCTAACTGCATTTATTTCTGGTTTTACTTTTTTTAACTTTACAAAATTTTCTATAGCTTTTACATCTTTTAATCCATTGCCTGTAATTACAATAGCAACTTTATATCCTTTTAATTTTCCTGATATTTTCTTTAACCCTGCATAGGCTGCTGCACCTGCAGGTTCTCCAAATATTCCAGTTTTTAAAGATAATTCGTATATTGCATTTAATATTTCTTTATCTGACACACTTATAAAATATCCACCACTTGCTTTTACATATTTACATGCTTTTATTATATCTCTTGGTTTACCAACACTTATACTATCAGCTATAGTATGTGTTTCTATATCATCTGGTAAAAATGGTTCTCCTTTATCATATACTCTTTTTATTGCTGCTGCCCCTTCTGCCTGAACACCTATTATTTTAGGAATTTTATCAATTAATCCCAACTTGTAAAAATCGTAAAATCCTTTATAAAATGAACTAATTACAGTTCCATCGCCAACACTAACTAAAACATAATCAGGAATATTCCAACTATTTTGAACAGCTATCTCTAAAGCTCCTGTTTTTTTACCTTCTAATAAATATGGATTTATTGCTGAATTTCTGCAATACCATCCTTTTTCTTCTCCTATTTGCATAGAAATATCAAAAGCCTCATCATAACTACCATCTATAGGTATTACATTTGCACCATATATAAATAACTGAGAAATTTTAGCAATTGGTGCTGAAGCTGGAAGGAATATAAATGTTTTTAATTTTGTGGGTGCTGTTAATCCTGCTAAAGAACTAGCAGCATTGCCTGTTGATGCACAATATATAGTATCATAACCCTTTTCATATGCTTTTGTAATAGCAATAGCAGAAGCCCTATCTTTATATGAGGCTGTAGGATTAGTACCATCATATTTTATAATTAATTGTTTTAATCCTAATTCTTCTGATAATTTAGGAACATCATATAACGGAGTACCCCCAACATGTAAAAGCGTTCTATAGCTATCTTTTTCAATTGGTAAAATTTTCTCAAATTGCCATATACTTTCATATTTTGAAAATTCTTCCCTATTTATCTTTATATCTTCATAATCATATATAACTTCCAATGTTCCCATTCGATTTCCACAAGCAGGACACGTATACTCAACTTCATCTGGTTCATAAATTTTCTCACAAGTAATACATTTTAATTTATATTTACTCATTCCTTACCTCCCCGTTTTTTTATTTTTTCATATATATTAAATTTTACATTATTTTATACTCAAATTAAACTCTATTTAAATCTACTATATAACAAATATCCGCTATAATATTTGATTATTTCCACTTAACAGCTTTTTTTGGAATATTGTATATTAAATTAAAAATGAGGTTCTTTTCAAAGATACTTGGATTAATTGTATTCAATCATGAGAATTTTATTTTTTGGTGCTTTAATTTTACAATAAAAAAAACACCCCTGAATATCTTTAAAACAGGGATGTTTTTTGACTTGCATTATTAATTTCGTGCTACATAATGAGTATGCAAATAATGATGTGCTATTTCACTATTTGGCTCTTTAAGGAATTCTTTATACAACTCTTTTACTGCTGGATTTTCATGTGATTTTCTCAATTTTGAATCATAATCGATTTCATAAATAGATTCCATTCGTTTTAACAATACTTCTTCATTTGTTGGTATTGGTTGTCCTCCTCCACCAATACATCCTCCCGGACATGCCATGAATTCTACAAAATGATATTGCAATTCACCATTTTTCATTTTTTCAAGGACTTTCCTTGCAGCACCCAATGTATTTACAACTGCAACCTTTATCATTTTCCCATTTATTTCAACTGATGCTTCTTTTACCATTTTTAATCCTCTAACAGAAGTAAAGTCTAATTTTTCTAATTCTTTTCCTGTTAAAATTTCATATGCTGTTCTTAATGCAGCTTCCATTACTCCCCCTGATGCACCAAAGATTACTCCTGCCCCTGTTGATATACCAAATGGATTATCATATTCTTCTTCTGGCAAATTATTAAAGTCTATTCCGGATTCTTTTATCATTTTAGCTAATTCCCTTGTTGTTAATACATAATCTACGTCACCTGCAAGTTCTGGTCTATGCATTTCATACTTTTTAGCTGTACATGGCATTATTGAAACAACTACCAGTTTTTCTTTTGGAACTCCTAATTTTTTAGCATAATAATGTTTTGCAACAGCACCAAACATTTGTTGTGGTGATTTTGCTGATGATAAATGAGGCAAGTATTCTGGAAAATTATGCTCAATAAATTTTATCCATCCTGGACTACAAGACGTGAATAATGGTAATTTTCCTCCTTCTTTGAATCTATGAATAAATTCAGTTCCTTCTTCCACTATTGTTAAATCCGCAGTAAAATCAGTATCAAATACTTTATCAAAACCTAATAATCTCAAAGCTGATACCATCTTCCCTGTAGAAATAGTTCCAGGTTCCATACCAAAGGGCTCTCCTAAGGCAACTCTAACTGCTGGAGCTGTTTGCACTACAACTATTTTATCTGGATCATTTAATACCTTCCATACACCATCAATATGATATACTTCATGTAATGCTCCTGTAGGACAATTCATAACACATTGACCACAATTCGTACAATCTACATTTCCCATACCTTCATTCATAAATGTTGTAACTATTGTATTAGGCCCCCTGTTCGCAAATGTGAAAATATTAACACTTTGCACTTCAGAACATGTCCTTATACATCTTCCACATACTATACATTTTGTTGGTTCTCTTACAATAGAATAACTGGAAAAATCTGAAGGTAAATTTTTCTCTACTGGTGGTATATTAATTTTTGTAACTCCTATTTCTTCTGCTATTATTTTCAATTCACAGGATGTTGCTCTTGGACAGGTTAAACAGTTCAATTCACAACTTATCCCATGTGATGCTACTATTAATTGCATTATTGTTTTTCTAACTTTTCTGACTTTTTCAGAGTGTGTTTTTATTTTCATTCCTTCACTTATTTTCACTGCACAAGAAGGTACCAATGTTTTTGAACCTTCAACCTCTACAACACATAATCTACAGGCTCCATAAGGATCTTTTCCTTCTATATAACATAATGTTGGAATTCTTATATTAGCTTTTTTTACCGCTTCTAAGATACTAAGCCCCTCAGGCATATTATATTCTCTATTATTTATTACGATTCTCATCTTAACTCACCTCCGGTGAATATATTTTTAAAAAATATTTTTTTTGAGAAATAGAATTCATCTATTTCACCTCTTCATAAAAATATTTGTCTATAATGGAATATATAAAGTTGACAGATGATTGACCAAATCCACACCTTGCTGCAAGCATTATTGATTCTCTTAAATCTCCTATAATTTTCTTATATTCATCATTATATCCTTTTCTTTTCATTTTTAATAGTATCTCTTTTATATTTCTATTTCCCTCTCTACAAGGGAAGCATGTTCCACATGTTTCTTTAACAAAGAAGTCTGAAACATTTAATAATAACTCTATTAAGTCATGCTTTTTTGATACAACTATCATGCCACCTGATCCAACGGAAGATCCATTATTTTCTAAATCCTCATATGTATAAAGAACTTCAAGTTCATCATACTTTAATATAGATGTTGCTAACCCACCTGGAACAACAAAATTAATTTCATCTTTTGGACCACCTGCTAATTCAATAATATCTTTTATGGTCATACTACCAAATTCGATTTCATATACATCTGGTAATTTAACATCACCGTTTATAGAAACTAATTTTGTTCCTTTACTATTTTCTGTTCCCATTTTTGCATAAACATTATCTTCATATTTCATAATTTCAGCAACTGTTGATAATGTTTCTACATTATTAACTACTGTTGGTTTTCCGAACAATCCTTTCTGCACAGGATAAGGCGGTTTTATTCTTGACTGTCCTCTTTTTCCTTCAATAGAATTTATTAAAGAAGTTTCGTCACCGCATACATAAGCTCCTGCACCTTTTACCAATCTTAATTCAAAGTCAAAATTACTGCCTAATATTTTTTTTCCTAGTAGTCCTCTATGATATGCATCTTTTATTGTTTTTTCAAATACTTCTATTGCTTTAGCATATTCACCTCTAATGTAAATGTAACCAAAATTTGCTTTAACGGCATATGCTGCTATTATTATCCCTTCTAAAACTTTAAAGGGCATATTTTCTAGTAAAAATCTATCTTTAAAGGTTCCCGGCTCTCCTTCATCTGCATTACAAATTAAAAATTTTATATCACTTTCTTGAGCTAGAGCAAATTGCCATTTTTTTCCCGTTGGAAAGCCTGCTCCACCTCTTCCTCTTAATCCTGATTCGGTTATTTTTTTCACAATATTTTCCGGACTCATTTTTAATGTATTTTTTAATCCTAAAAAATCATAATTATCCATTGTCTTTTCAATATCTGTTTTTAAAAATATTTTTTCTTCTATCATCTACCTCACCACCTTATATGCATTCTTTTAAAATTAAAATTGCTTGTTGAGGTGTAAGTTTTGTATAAACTTTATTGTTTACAAGCATTACGGGACCTTCACCACAATGTCCTAAACATTCTACTACTTCAAAAGTAAATTTCTTATCTGGCGTTGTTTCACCTGATTCTATACCTAAGAATTCTTTAATAGTTTCAACAACATCTTCAGCATTATTAAGGTGACAAGAAAGACTATCGCAAATTCTTATAATGTATCTCCCCCTTGGTTTTACATGTAACATAGAATAAAACGAAATGACACCATACAATTGTGATTTAGGCATGTTTCTTGCCTTAGCAATTCTGATAATTTGTTCTTCTGGAATATATCCATAAGTATCTTGAATATCATGGAGTTCCTCTAATAATGTTTTTTCATAAAATTTTTCCATATTATTCACCTCCTTGTTTATATATTACCACTTAATTAAAAAAATAACAAATGTGTTTATATATAATGACAAGTAATTATTCCCATTAATAAAAGGTAATATGTTATTAAAGTTATTTTCCTCACATTCTTAATACAAGATAATTTTATACCCCAAAAATTAGTAAGTAAAATAAAAAGCGGAGAGTATATACTCTCCGCTTTTTATCAGATTACTTATTTGTCATTGTTGCATTTTGTGATTCCTGATATTCTTTTTCTGCATCTTCAATCATTTTATCTATACCTGGATAATTTGGATCTAATTTTTTTATCTCTTCTAAATAACCAATCTTTGAAAATTTATCTTGACTAAATAAATCATTGAAATCTATTAATGTTTCTAAGGCTTCTATTCGTGTTTCTGTAGACGCCTTGGAAAAGGCTACTCTATTTAAGTTAAAGCTTATTTCTCTTAACTGTTGCCCAAAATATTGGAACATAGAGTTAACATCAATATATTGTAAATATTGTTTATATGTGTTTATCTTATTTTCAGAATATTTCAATGCAACTTCTGGATTTTCTGGTGCTTCTTGATAGTAAAATTCTATTGTTTTTGTTGAACTTGGATATTCTGCAAATAATTCATCTAATACCTTTATTCTTTTTGCTTTTAATTCATCTAAAACTGTTTGTAATTCAACTTTACCTTTTGCTATTTCTTCATCTGTATATTCTTTTAACTCATCTTTTAATTCCAAAAAGCTTTTTGCATCTTCATATTTAAATCTTTCTTTTAATAAATTTGTATATTCTTCACCTTTAACATTTTTCATTTTTTTACTTATTTCATCATATTTTTTATTTATTTCGTCTAATCTCAAGTTAAGAATTTCTTCATCAACTGTATCTTTTAAAGTTAAATATTTAGTAAATTTATCTAATCGTTCTTCTAAAATACCTTTTAATAGATTAGTAGCATTAATATATAACGCCATTTCATCCGTTGAAGCATTTACTGCTAATTCACCATTTTCATCAAATACTAACGATTCTAAATATGATATAAATTCTTTAATCTTTTTTTCATCTTTTGTTGTTGATAAAAGCGTATATTCATCATAATTTTTCAAATTTTCATCTAAATAATTTAATCCTAATTTTTCACTTTCTTTATATTCTTTCAACCAAGATATAAATTTATCATCTTTTAATTTCTTCTCTATTTCTGAATATACTTCTGGGAATTTATCCATTATATCTTCTGGTTTATTAAATACCTTTTTATCTTGAACTCTTATAATGTGATAACCATAATCTGTTTTAACTGGACCAACTAAATCTCCAACAGTAGCATTAAATGAAGCATTTTCAAATTCTTTTACCATTGTGTTATGTTTAAACCAGCCTAATTCTCCACCACTTGTTGCATTTGATGTGTCTTTTGAATATTTTGCTGCTGCATCTTCAAAGGATATTTCTTTACTTTCAATCATTTGTTTTATTTTATTTGCTGTTGCTTCATCCGAAACAAGTATGTGTTGTGCTTTTACCTCTTCATATTGACTTTTTAAATCATTAAAATTCTTTTTTATATAATCTAAACCTTCTTCTTTTGAAATTTCTGAGACTTTATTTTTTACTCTATCAATAATTAATTGAATTCTATAAGCATCTTTATAACTCGATTTAATAATATCTCTTAAATTATCCTCTGATTTGTAATAATCGAGATATTTTTTCCATGTATCTTCATTTTCTTTTAGTTTTGCTATTTGATCATCTATATATTTATTAAATTCTTTTTCCACTTCTTTATCTGTTGGAATTAATCCATTTTTATCTGCATAATATTCTATAACTTTAATATCAAACAACTGTTTTACTGCATTATAGCTTAATGGAACTTCATCAAACACTGAATCTATTTGCTGACCATATGCTGTATATTGTTGTCTAATTCTGGATACTTCATCATTTACTTCATAACTCATTATCCAATAAGGATAATCTAATTCTGTTCCATCTTTAGTAATTACTGCTAATGCATTATCTCTCGATGGCTTACTAGCTGAGTTAACTGCAGATTTTGATGCCCCCAGATAAGTAGCTATTGACCACCATATAATTCCTGCTGTAAATAATACAACTATAATAATAACAATTACTTTTTCCCATTTGACAAACCAATCTCTCATCTATTAACCCCCTCTATACCGTGCGTTTTAATAAATAGCCTAAAAACCGGGGGCAAGCCCCGGTTTTTATTTTTCATTATCTTAAGTACATATCTTTTGTTACTTCTTCTAATTTTAATAATCTTTCCCACCTTGTATCTACATATTTTTGCATTTCTTCAATCATTTCATTATATTCTGGATGTTGTAGAGCTTTTCTAAATCTTCCAATTGATTTTATATATTCTTCGAGTGGTTTAAAGTTTCTTGGTTTTCTTGTGATCTTATATACTCCTCTATCTATTTCATATAATGGCCAATATTTTGTTTCTACTGCTAATTTTGTAATAGCAGGGCCATCGCTTTCAGGAATTCTCCAGAATCTTACACAAGGAGCTAACACAGCTATAAATGCTGGACCTTCAAATTTCAACCCTTTTTCTACTTTAGCCATGAAATCAAAAGGATCTGAAGTTGATGCTGTTGCTGCATATACATTTTCATGAGCACCTATTATCTCAACTATATTCTTTTTAAATTGAACCTTACCTGTTTTTACTTTTCCAATTGGTTCTGTTGTTGCATCTGCTCCTGGAGGTGTAGAACCTGATCTTTGATTACCTGTATTCATATAACCTTCATTATCATAAAGAATATATAAGAAATCATGTCCTCTTTCTACAGCTCCTGATAATGATTGAAGACCTATATCATATGTTCCACCGTCTCCACCAAATGCAATAAATTTAATTGGTTTATCTGTTTTTAGTTTTCCTCTATTTTTTAATGATCTATATGCCGATTCAACTCCAGAAATTGTTGCCGCTACATTTTCAAATGCATTATGTATATATGGAATGTTCCACGATGTGAAAGGATATATTGTTGTTGAAACTTCTAAACATCCTGTTGCTGCTCCAACTACTGGTTCAAATCCTAAAGCTTTTGCTGTCATTGTTACCCATTTTGCTACCATTGGTGCATTACATCCTGGACATAATCTATGTCCTTGTGTAAATGGCCAATCTTCTTTATCTACCAAATTAATTAATTGTTTCATATTTACAGGCACTATTATTCACCTCCATTATTCTTTTAAACCAAGATATCTTTCTTCATTTGGATCCAAATCACCTTTAATTGCATCTTCAAATGGTATACTCAACATTTCTGGTGTAACATCTCTTCCACCTAAACCATATACATATGAACCTATTAATGGTTTTTCTTTTGCATCATACAATGCAGATTTTATCAATGAATATAATGGTGCTTCTTTTCCAAATGACATTGCTCTATCAAGAACCATTACAGCTTTCTTTCCATCAAGAGCTGCTAAAAATTCCTTTTTAGGGAAAGGTGTAAATACCCATGGCTTTACTAATCCTGCTTTTATACCTTTTTCCCTTAATTCATCAATAACATATTTTGCTGTTGATGCTGCAGAGTTCATAACAACCATTACATATTCTGCATCTTCCATTCTATATAAATCTAAGAAATCATATTTTCTTCCAGAAATCTTTTCATATTCTGCAAATACTTCAGGTAATGCTTTATATGCATTTTTTAAACCTTCTTGTTGTTGTCTGTGATGTTCGAAATAATAATCGAATAAATCTAATGGTCCATGTGTAACAGGGTTATCTATATCCAATAATGGATATTTAGCTTCCCATTCGCCAACAAAATCTCTTACAACTTCATCATCTAATATTTCCACACCTTCAACACCATGTGAAGTGATGAATCCATCTAAATTAACCATTGCTGGTGTCAATACTTCTTCTCTTTCTGCTAATTTTGTAGCTATAATTGTCATATCATATGCTTCTTGAGAATTTTCTGAGAATAATTGAATCCATCCAGAATCTCTTACTGCATAAGCATCTGAATGATCTCCATGAATATTTATAGGACCAGATAAAGCCCTATTAACTATAGGCATTACTATAGGTAATCTCATTGATGCTGCAATATATACAATTTCAAACATTAAAGCTAATCCATTAGCTGCTGTTGCTGTCATTGTTCTTGCACCTGCTGCTGCTGAACCTACAACAGCACTCATAGCTGAATGTTCAGATTCTACAGGAACCATCACTGTATCTACAACTCCATCTGCTACAAATTGAGCAAAATACTCAACAATTGGAGTTTGTGGTGTTATTGGATATGCAGCTACTACATCTGGATTAATTTGTCTCATTGCATGAGCAACTGCAGCTGCACCAGTTATTGCTAACTTTGTAGGCATTTATATTCAACCTCCTTATTTTAAAAATTCCGTTTCTGGTTTCATTGTAATTGCATTTACAGGACATACTTTAGCACATGTTCCACAGCCTTTACAATAGTTATAATCAAAACCAATCATTTCTGTCTTCCCATCTTCTTTTACTTTTCCATTTATTGCCATATCTGGACAATATAACCAACATTGCATACAATTAATACATGCATCTTTATCAACAATAGGTCTCATAATTCTCCATGTACCTGTATTATACTCTCTTGCAGTAGCTGGCTTATCAATTACTCCAGCAATTGGCATTTCTTTCCAGCTATCGTATTTAGGCATTACCTTTCACCTCCTGATAACCCCTTTCAACTGCTCTAATGTTTGCTTCAACTACTTCTGAACTAAATTTCTTTTCAAATGTTTTCTTAACTTTTTCTTTAACTACTTCTAATGGAACTGCATTTGTCAATTTAACAAGAGCTCCAATCATAACTGTATTTGGTATTCCTCTTTTTATTTCTTCTAAAGCTATATTCGTTGCAGGAATCGTATAAATCTTTCCGTTAAACCCTGTTTTTTCTTTTACTTCTTCTGGAGACATAACTGTGTTTACCAACATAATTTTATCCTCTGATAACCCAGTTGTTATCTCAGGTAATCCTAACATTGTATCATCAAAAACTACAACTACATCTGGAGTCTCGATACCACTTCTTATTCTAATCGGAACATCTGCAATTCTGTTGAATGCCTTCATTGGTGCTCCTGATCTTTCAGCACCATATTCCGGAAATGCTGTTGAATATTTACCTGCTTCTACTGCTGCTTCTGTTAAAAATTGCGAAGCACTCTTTGCTCCCTGTCCAGCTCTTCCATGCCATCTGATTTCAAAATATTTTTCTGGCACTCTTATGCCCTCCTTTCAGATATTGATTACATAATATCACTATAATCAATGTTTTCAAAAATTTTATCTACCCACATATAATATTTTAACTTATTTTTTTCAATTTTTCCACTCTCAAGCATTGCATTAAGTTCAAAAAAACGTTTCACATGTGTTTTTATTCTGTTAACTGCATATTCAACTGTAGTCCCTGAACTTATAATAAACGCCCAATCACTTGACTGTGCAAGCATTAACTCTCTTATCATTAAGGATATTATCTTTTTTTCTTCACCTTGCCAATCATTCTTAAATTTTTTTCTTAATATTTCTATCATTTCATATATTGCTGGATATATCCAATCATTATTACCATTAACCCATTCTTCAAAAAAACCGTTTATACCCCATGATGATTTAGAGGGAGTTAAAACCTGAACTTCTTTTGTCTCTTTTATAATATCTTCTGCTTTTTTCAAAATAAGTTCATCTGTATTATATACTTTTTCTATTACTTTTTCTAAAAATAATATTCCTTCATACCACCAATGACCAAAAAATTCTGTATCAAACGTATATACCATAATAGGAGATAATTCTGGATACTCTTTTTTTAAATCTCGTAATTGATTTAACTTTTTTTGAACAAAATTTGCCGCATCCTCTTTTACTGCCGCATAAGCTTCATCAATATCATATAATAATTTATCAAAAAGTTCTTTATCTTTACCAGTAATCTTATAATATTTAATCCCAGTGTTACACCTAACACCACTTTTATCTATATAATCTTTTATATATTCATAATCTCTATCAAATCCTATATCTCTATAAAATTCTCTATAACGCGGATCATTCAAATAACCTGACTCTGTATCAAAAATTTCAATATTATTTTCTTTATCTCTTGAGAAAACAAAAACATTAGAATTCGTTATAGCCGGATTAAAAGTGTTATATATTGGATATGGATTTCCATATATCAATCCTTGTTTTTCAACAAAAAAATATTTTATATCAAATTCTTTTAAATAACTATCTAATCCTTCAAAATACCCCATTTCTGGCAACCAAAAACCTTCTGGATAATCTCCAAAAACCTTTTTAAATGTTTCCAATCCATACTTTATTTGCATTCGTATAATTTCTGGATATTCTGAATATAAAGGTAATACTGCATGTGTTGCTGCTGTAGTAATTAATTCTAAATATCCTTTTTCTTTATATTCTTTAAAAGCATTTAATATATTTTTATTATAATCTTTTTCAAATATTTCCAATATTTCTTTAAAATTATTTCTATAATAATCCGCCATTTTATGTTTTATTAATTCTTCATCTTTTGTTCTTTCATATTCTTTTTCAGACAATTCTATTATTTTTTTTAAATATCTTATATACTTTTCTTGTAAATCTATACTATTTAACATTTCCATTAATGTTGGTGAAAAACTCATAACTAATTTAAAATCTATTTCTTTTCTTTCCAATTTTTTAAACATTCTAATAAGCGGGACATAAGTTTCTGTTATAGCTTCAAACAACCATCTTTCTTCCATAAACTCTTCGTAATCAGGGTGTCTAACATATGGTAAATGAGAATGCAACACAAACATTATTTTTCCCCTATTCATTTTTTTATCCCCCTGTTTAAAGAATATAAATTCCAAACAAATGAACCTCCACCAGATATTGGTGGTCTATCTCCTAATTGAGGTAATGTCATATTTCCATTAGCTACACTAGGTATCTTTTCTACTATGTTGACATTAATTTTTTTTCTTAATTTCTTTTTTTTATTTGATTTCAAATTATATAATATTACATTTTCTGAAATATTAATATTTTCAGATGGCATTTTTAATCTATTGCTCCTTATCAAAGGAATAAATTCTTTATTTAAATATCCTATTTCAGCTATATATTCAGCATTTGACACTGGAACGAAAAAATAATAACTTTTATATTCTTTTAAATCATTAATTGATTCATATATTCTATTTGCTTCATCTATTGCAAAATCTTTATTCGTTACATCATAAAATCTCATTATCATTTTTGTGTTTTCAGGGATTTTGCTTATTTTCATCATCAATTCCTTTGAAAAATTCCAAAACGCAAATATCCAATTAGAATTGACACTTGTAATTATGAGCATATCTTCATTAAGTAGTTCTTTATTATTTTTAATTAAATCTATTCCACTAATTTGCGGGATTTGAAAAGATAATTGATTTGAAGTATCTGTTATTAATCCTTCTTCTTTTAATTGCAACAACTTATTTTTTATTACCTTTATTATATCCTTTTTTCGCATTGACCTTTTTAATTTGATTCCCATATTTTTTGCAATATTCCTCAATTCTTGAATACTTGGTTCTTCACTTTCTAATAATCTGGAAAGCTTTTTATCTATTATCATATTCCAACCTCCATTTATAGTTTCAACAATTTAAATTGTATCATATATTTTTTTTTAGTAAACAAGAGTTATATGGAGGTTTTATCTCTTAATTATAATTAATTAATTATAATAACAAAATATTCAATATATTAAAGATTATATATTTTTTACATTTTTGCAAAGAATTATTGGTACAACATAATTATTTATGGTTTTAATTGCATTTTCAAGTGTTGCCCCTGTTGTAAGAACATCATCTATTATTATATATTCTTTTTCTTTTACTCCTTCGAAAAAAAATTTATTTTTAACCTGATGTATTCTTTCAAAATAATTATTTGCTTCAACCTGAGATTTTGAATATCTTTTTTGAATTTTTAATTTATTGTTGATATTAAAACCCGTTAACTTGGAATATTCTTTTGCTAATAAAAAAACGGGATTATAACCTCTTTTCTTTAAATGCCTTTTTATAGAAGGGATATATATTATTTCAGGAATTTCATTAAACTCAATATTATAATGTTTATATGTTCTATATAATAACTTTGAGAATATTTTCGCAAGATGTATATTTTCTTTAAACTTGAATTCTTTTAACAAAGAAGATAATGGTTCTTCATATACACTTGCAAAATATATATTATAACTAGTTTTCTTCAAAAGAGATGGTTGGAAAAGCGAGTCTTCACAAGACTCGCAAATTATTTTGTTAAAAGGAATCTCTTTTTTACAAACTTTACATTTGTTGGGAAATAATTCATTCAAGAACACTCGGAACTACCTCAGGATTTAATTTAAGTAATGTTGTTAAAGCAGTTAATTTTAATGTTCCATTTTCATTTTCATCCTTTAATATATTATATGGGGTTTCCCAAAAATTATTTGCTTTTAATATCTTTAATATATTTAAAGCGTTTTTTCTCAAATTTACTGGATAAATTTTATTTTCTGCTATTTTTGAAACATCCATAATAAATTGTTCCGCTTTTAATTTTTTTATAATTTGCAGCGCATAGTTTTTCCTTTTTATTGATAGTGAATTTAAAAAATCTGGTATTTTATCAAGAAGTGTATAATCAAGGAAATGAAGTAAATAACTTATTGCTCCTGATAGGAGTTCGTCTTCTACTACATTTAACAAACTTCTTGCATAATCAACATAATTCATATCGTCTTTTTCCATCGCTAATTTAAAGCCGAAGTTCTTTATTTTTGGCATATCTGTATCAATAAATTTATCAATAATCCAATCTTGAATAATGTCATTACCACAAATCTTTTTCCCTTTATTTACCAATTCATATAATAATTCTATATCTTTTTCTTCATCTATATTCTTTGTGAAAAACGGTTTAGATATTTCACATGGTAATCCTGATATATATTTTATCAATATTAATTTCATATTTTTATCAACATTATGGTAAATTTCACTAAAAGTATTATAAACAGTAACAGAATCATTTGCTTCAAAATATCTTTTTAAAACAAGTTTTTTTAATGATATTGGGACTTCTTCAGATAAAATAATTTCATTAATATTTTCGGACATATTTAATAATATTTTTATTTGAGGATTTGTTTCATCCTCAAATTTATCTCTTATTTTATCTAAATCTTCTGGATAAAATTCTATAAAAGAATTTACTAATTGAAAGCGCACCTTAAAATCCGGATCCTTTGCTAATGGATACAGAGATTCAAAATCTTCACATCCTAAAGAAAGATACAATTTAATAGCTTCTTTTCTAATTACTGATGATATATCATTAAATAATTCTTTTAATATTTCACAATCAAGTTTCCCCATTTTTTCAAGATATTTCAATGCAGATAGTCGTACATTTGGACTATTATCTTTTAACATTTCATGCATATGGGTTATTTCTACTTTTTGCTTTAATAATTCTTGAATAGACTTAGCTTTTACAGTAGAAACTTTTGATTCTAATAACTCAAGGTATAATTTCATATTATCATGCCTTATTTTTTCCTGTAAAATCTTATATGCTTCTATTATTGGATTTGACATTTTACCACTCCCCAGAATAAATATTCAAAACGTAATTTTCCAATTGAAATTCCAATATATTATCCCTTTTATTTATATCTATCATTTTACCTGAATATAAATATTCGTATACTCTTTCATTATAAGAATTTATAAATATCAATTTTAAATAATTTGAACTTTTTTCAATTTGAATTTTTTCATTATTTACACGTTCAAATTCAAAATATTTTTTATATTTTGTATCCACAAACTTGACTGTATTTACTTTAATATCATCTCTAAAAAATCTAAATAAATTCAAAATAGAATTTTCTACATTTATTCTATTAAAATCTATTTCTATTATTTCTTTAAACATAATAATTGTCCTTGCAAATATCGCAAGGACAATTATTGAAATTATAGACATTATTATTAATGAAAGAGATATTTCTAACATTAAAAAACCTTTTTTCATCCTATTGGCTCCGAGAAAAATAATGAAAAATCCTTTCTTCCGTTTATGAAACGAAATTCAAGTTTTAAGTCATCAATAAAATGTTCTGGAGGTGGAACTATATAGGTTATCTTAAAGAACATATAATCCATAAGATTTGTAGAATACTCTTTTTGACTAAGAGGATATCCAAATCCAGCTTTTAATGATAAATTTTCAAGTTTTAATTTCAATCCAGTATACATTAAAAATATACTTCTATTTTGAGTAGCGTCTTGAGTTATTCTATCATTAAACCAAGCAATTCCAAAATCTATATTGCTATTATCATTTATTTTTAAAATTGATGTACTAACATCTAAAATTGTTAAAAAATTAAAATTTGGAGTACTTATATATGTAACATCACTAGAAAATTCAAAATTATCTTCTTCTAAACCCAATTTCAAACCCATATTCCAGTTATCTTCTCCAGTTAAAATAGACATACCAATATTAAAATTCACAGAAAATGCGACAATATTTATAAAAACAAAAATAAAAAAGAATATTTTTTTCACTTATTTCACCTCAGGTTTATATTCCTCTAATTTATCTTTATTTTTTAATCTTACATGGCCTTTTTCGATTTCTTTGAAAGCTATTGTAACTAAATTATTATCAGAAGTTTTTACAAGAGGTTTTGCAGTTACATCAAACCCTTCTTCTTTTAAAATCTGAACTCTTTTTGCAACCATAATAGGAACAACATATTTAAATCCTACTTTTTTCATAATTTCATCATAATTAAAATCCATCGACATTTTCATTCCTCCTCGATCTTAAAAAATGAATATCTCCCAAGGTGTTCCGTAACTCTTTCTGTTTTTATTTGCTCAGCTATAAATATAGAAATCAATTGATTAATCGCCTCTTTTAGTTCTTCGTTAACTATTAAATAATCAAATTCATTTATTTTGGATAATTCCCATTTAGCATCATTTAACCTAATTATTAAATCTTCTTTTTTTTCTGTTCCTCTATTCATCAATCGTTTTTTCAATTCAGAATATGATGGTGGGGCTATAAATATTAATACTGTCTCTTTCGGCATTTTCTTGACAACATTCAAAGCACCTTGAACATCAATATCTAAAACAATATTCATACCTTCATTAATTTTTTCTTTTATATACTTTTTTGAAGTTCCATACATATGCCCATGCACTTTAGCATACTCTAAAAACTCGTCATTTTCTATCATTTTATTAAATGTTTTTTCATCAACAAAAAAATAATCTTTACCATTTACTTCCCCAGGTCTAGGTGGTCTGGTTGTATATGAAACAGAAAAAGAGAATCCTTCTAATTTTGACATTGCACTCTTTATTATAGAGGATTTACCAACACCGCTGGGGCCACTGACAACATAAAGAATCCCTTTTGTCATTTAGAGTATACCTCTCTCCTTATTTTTTCTAATGCTCCTTCAACGTCATAAAAATTTTGCATGAATCTGCCACTTATGGTTTCTGGTTGAATAGCACTCAATATAATGTGATTACTATCTGTAATGACTATGGCTCTTGTTTTTCTTCCATATGTTGCATCAATCAACTTTCCTTCTTCTTTCGCTATATCCTTTAATCTTTTTAATGGTGATGATTCAGGATTAACAATAGCAATTACTCTATCACCAATTACAACATTACCAAAACCTATATTTATTAATCCGTACACAACTTACACCTCCGTTAATTATCAAAAATTATATTAATGAATATTTTGCACTTGTTCTTTTATTTTATTAACATTAAGCCTACCATCAATAGATAATGCTGTTATTTCTTTTAATTTGGATTTAGAAGCTATTGTATTAAATTCCCTATGCATTTCTTGAGTTAAAAAATCCAAATTTTGCCCTAATACTTCTAAATTAGAATCTATAACTTCTCTAAATTTTTTTACATGCATTTTCAATCTATCAATTTCTTCTGTAATATCACCACGTTCCGCTATAAGAGCAATTTCATATTCTAATCTTTCTTTATTGTATTCAACTTCCAAATTCATATCTTTTAATGATTCTCTTAATTTTTCCTTATAATATTCTTTCATCTTTGACGAATATTTTTCTATTTCCAATGTAATTTCTTCTATCTTATTTATATATTCTTTTAAAACTTCTTTTATTTTCTTACCCTCTGATTGCTGTACTTCAAGAGTATTTTCAATACATTTCACAAGCGCCTCTTCTAACCCATTCCATATAAGTTCCAAATCTTTTTCGTCTATGGAATATCTCATTATTTCTTTAAATTTCACTAATAATTCCAAGTTAGGTAAATCATTTAAATGAAGATAACTTGCAAGTTCGTTCAAAGCATCAAAATATGATTTCGCAAGAGCTTTATCTATTTTAATAATATCCTTAGGCTGCAATAATCTAATATCTATGTAAACATTTAATGAGCCTCGTTTAAAATATTTCTTTAAAACATCATTTATTTTTATTTCCAAAGATGAATATATCCACGGCAAATTTACTTTTATATTTAAATGTTTGCCATTTAACGATTTGATTTCTACAGTATAACTGTAATTTCCAATATTCTCCTCTATTCTCCCGTAACCTGTCATACTTCTCATAATTTCACCTCTTTTATTATACCATTATACACTAAAATTTTTAAAAAATCAAAATTTTCAAGAAAATTTAATCTTAAATGTGCTTCCTTTACCCATATCACTTATAATCTCTATTTTTACATTAATTTTCTCGCTTATTTTTTTGGCAATCGACAATCCCAGTCCAAACCCTTTTACCGAACGTGATTTATCTGATTTATAAAATCTTTCAAATATTTTTGGTATCTCGTCCTTTTCTATTCCTGGACCTTTATCAACAATTTCAATTGAATTATTATTTATTTTAACAAAAATCTCATCTTCACTATTTAATTTGGTGAATTTAATAGCATTTTCAATAATAACCTTAAGTAAAATACTTAAATAATCTTTATTAGTTTCAATATATAAATCTTTTAAATCTGTGTTTATCTTTATTCCTTCATTTTTATAAATACTTATAATCTTTTCTACAACTTCTTTAATATTTATTTTTTCAAACTTAATTTCTTCCTCTGTTTTAGTTAATAAAAGTAAATTTTCGATCATTTCTTTTAAATAATTTGAAGATTCTTTTATATTCTCCAATGATTCAAAAAATATTTTTTCCTCATCTTTTCCCCATCTTTCTATTAACTTTATATACCCTATTATAGATGTAAGCGGTGTTCTTAATTCATGAGAAACATCTGATACAAACTGTTTTTGCAACTCATAACCTTTATCTATCTTTTCTAACATGGAATTTATATTTTCAGCCAATTTATGGAATTCAACAAATTTTTGTTCTGGAATCCTTTTGTTAAGAGTTTCAACATTTATCTCAGAAATTTCTTTTGAAATATCTAATAGTGGCCTTAAAGAACGTTTAGCAAAATAATATGAAACCAAAAGAGAAACTAATATACTTATTAAACTCAAATTCAAAGCTAAAGAATTAAAAGTTTTTATTACTGCTGTATATTCTAAAGACGGTCCTCCTATTATAAGGGTGGAATTATCAAATATTTTAGTTTTTACAAAAATATAATATATCCCATCTTTTTGATAAGCTGCATATGCTTTATTTAAATTAAAAATTTTTTCATCTACTATTCCGTATGGATCATTAAGAATTATCCCATCGAGTATTATGACTCTATTAGAAATAATACTTCGTTTTAATCTTTCTGTATCATGCAAAATATTCCCCATCATTTTACCCATAGTTCTTCCCATAATGGGATTTGGTTCTGAAACTTTTTCTATTTGTTGTTTCAAAATAGTGGCATAAGATTTTATTGACATTATCTCAACAAAATATCTCATTGAAAAAATAACTGCCAATAATATAATGATTATTATACTTGTATAAATTATTGTTAGATTTAATACAACACTTTTTTTATTCTTCTTTAAAAACGTATCCAACACCTCTCACTGTTTTAATTTTTTTCCCTTCATTACCTAATTTTTTTCTTAAATAATTCACATATACTTCGACTAAATTAATATTTTCCGGATCATCATATCCCCAAATTTCCTCAAGTAATTTTTCTTTTGATATTACATTATTTTTATTAATTAAAAAGTATTTTAACAAATTAAATTCTGTAAGAGTTAAATTTATTTCTCTGCCATTTACTTTAACTTCCATTCTTTCAGAATCCAATTCAATGTTAGAAACAGATAATATTTCATGTTTTCCTAATCGTCTAAGTAATGCTTCTATTCTTGCAATTAATTCTTCTATTTCAAATGGTTTCACTACATAATCATCTGCTCCTACTTTCAAACCCTCTATCCTTGAAGGTAAATCCCCTCTTGCTGTAAGCATTATAATACCAACATTATGATCATAATTTCTGATAGAATCGGCAATTTCCATACCATCCATTTCTGGTAACATTAAATCTAAAATTATAATATCGGGTTTAAATTTTTCATACTTTTCTAACCCTTCTTTTCCATCATTTGCAATCTCGACTCTAAATCCTTCATGTTTTAATTCCAATTCTAATAGTCTGGAAATACTTCTATCATCTTCAACTATAAGTATTTTAAACACAATATCACCCTCTAATAAGTAAATCCAATATATAATTCTTTCAATGTCGTTTCAATAATTACATATCCTCCTAAATTTTCTAAAAAGAATTTTATTCCGTATTTCGTCGAAAAATCCAAATTCGAGGAAATAGGCTGTTCAATTATAATAGAAGCCTCTCTTTTACCAAAAGTTCCCATAATTGCAAATTTGGTTTGATAATCAATAGTATCGATTAAAGTACTAAAATCAAATGTACCTTTCAAATCATATAAATAATACTTAATAAAAGGAAATGAAAAACCAGCATCAAATCCATACTTTAAACTTGTGAGATCTTGGAAGGAGATTATAGCGTCAAATCTTCCAGTAACATCATTTAATGTCGGAATCACAATATCCAATGAAAAAATAGATTTTGCTGCATTTGATATGTTTAACATAAATACTACCATTACAAAAATTAAAAATACTTTTTTCATCTTTTTTACCCCCTTATGTTATAATAAATATTATTAACAATAAAAAATTATAGTTTATTTACTTTACAAAACAATAAAGACAAAAATCTAAAGAAAGAATTCTATAAAACAATTATACAACAAAATACTTAAAATTTACTTAAGAGGTGATAAAATGGAATTTAGAGGAACCACAATAGTTGGAATAAGAAAAAACGGAAAAACCGTAATCGCTGGCGATGGACAAATAACGCTTGGAAATACTATTTTTAAAGGAACTGCCAGAAAAGTTAGAAGACTTGGAGAAGGTAAAGTTATTGCTGGATTTGCTGGCTCAGTCGCTGATGCTTTAGCACTTTTTGAAAGATTTGAAATAAAATATAGAGCAAATGCTGGAAACTTATTAAAAGCTGCAGTAGAATTATCAAAGGATTGGAGAACAGATAAAGTTTTAAGAAAATTAGAAGCTATGCTTTTAGTTGGTGATAAAGATCATTTATTATTAATCTCTGGTAATGGTGAAGTTATTGAGCCAGAAGAAAATGTTATGGCTATAGGTTCTGGAGGTCCATATGCTCTAGCCGCTGCAAAAGCATTATTGCAAAACACTGATTTAGATGCAAAAGAAATCGCTGAAAAATCATTAAAAATAGCCGGAGAAATTTGTATATATACAAATCAAAATATTACTGTGGAGGTTATTGGATGAAAGAAAAAGTTTGGGTAATTGACAATGAAATATTAAATGGTATAAATTTTTATAATGGTTTTACAATTGTTGAGCAAAATATTTTAGAAAAAATATTTAAAAATGGATATTTTATCGACAGAGTTTTAGCAGAAAATGACGAATCAAAAAAACAAATTATACCATATGTTGTAATAAAAAATGAAAAAAATGAAATTTTAGTAGTTCAAAGAACACAAAAACAAACAGAAAAAAGATTACACAATTTATATAGCGTTGGAATAGGAGGACATATCAATCCAATAGATAAAAACGAAAATCCAGAATTAACATTTTATAACGGATTAAATAGAGAATTAAATGAAGAATTAGATATAGAAAATTTAAACTCATTAGAATACGTTGGGCTTATTTTAGATAATTCTACAGAAGTTTCAAGGGTTCATCTTGGTGTTTTATTTATTGCGTATGTTACAAATGCTGATATTAAAGAAAAAGAAAACTTCAAAGAACTTTGGTTAAAAGAAACAGAGTTTAAAAAATTCAATGGAGAATTCGAGGGATGGTCAAAAATAGCATTAAGAGCCTTAGAGGTGATTTAATGCTTTTAAAAGCTTATGCGAAGGTTAATCTCTTTTTAGATGTTATAGAAAAACGAGTCGATAACTATCATAATATTCTAACTCTTTTCCAAAGTATTCCCTTATATGATGAAATGAATATTGAATTTGCTGAAAAAGAAATATTTACATCTTCTCCTGAATTAAAATTCTCCTGGAATAATAACTTGATAAAAAAAGCAATAGACACCTTTAAAAGTTTAACAGAATATAGTTTTAATTTAAAAATACACTTAAACAAAAAATTGCCAGAAGGCGGAGGCATCGGCGGCGGAAGCGCTGATGCTGCCGCTGTTTTAAGATTTTTAAAAGTTGAATATAATATCTCTGATAATGATATTATTGAAATTGGTGCAAAGGTTGGAGGAGATGTTCCATTTTTAATTTTTGGTGGTACTGCTATTGCCGAAGGGATTGGTGATAAACTAACTTTTTTAGAACCTCTAAAATTAAATTTTGAATTTAACTTTCCTGGCATTCATATATCTACACCAGAAATGTATAATGAAATAGATAAAAATTGGAGTAAATTAACAAAATTCGGCAATCCAATGAAATTATATGAAGGATTAAAAGAAAGAGATTATATAAAAGTAAAAGAAAATACATTTAATATCTTTGAGCAGGTGGTTTTTCCAAAATATCCAAAATTAAAAAGAATTAAAGAAAATATGGATAAAAACTCTATTATTTCTTTAATGAGTGGGTCTGGTAGCACTATATTTTCAATACAATATATATAAAAATAGTTCTCCCACGAAAAGTGTAGGTAATTAAGAAAAAAATAAATTACCATATTGAGTATTATATAATCGAAAAGATATAACTGCACACAATCTTAAATTAATAAAATCCCCATTTATGGGGATTTTACTTTTTATTTTGTTCAATTCCAAATTCTCATTTTTTATTTTAAATTGAATCTTTTATATATTGCATCAATATTTCTCAAATAATAATCCGGAGTAAATATATTTTCAAAGTCTTCACGTGTAAATAGCTCTTTTATTTTATTTTCTTCCCATAATATTTTTTTAAAGTCTTTTCTTTCTTCCCATGCTTTTAATGCATATTTTTGAACAAATTTATAGCTTTCTTCACGGCTTAGCCCTTTATCTATTAATGATAGCAATACTCTCTGGGAATATACAAGATTATATGACTTTTCAAATGTTTCTTTTATTCTATCTTCATTCACAATTAGATTATCTATAAGATATTGAACTTTTTTGACCATATAAAATGCAATTAATGTTGCATCTGGTAAAAATACTCTTTCCACAGAAGAATGAGATATATCTCTTTCATGCCACAAGGCTATATTTTCATATCCGGCAACAGTGTAGCTTCGCAACATTCTCGCCATTCCTGTTAATCTTTCACATAATATAGGATTCTTTTTATGAGGCATTGCTGAAGAACCTCTTTGACCTTTTTTAAATGGTTCTTGAGCTTCTAATACTTCTGTTTTTTGTAAATGTCTAATTTCAATTGCAATTCTTTCAATCCCAGCACCAATTAACGCTAATGAAGATAAAAATTCTGCATGTCTATCCCTTGGAACAACTTGTGTTGCTACTGTTTCTGGTTTTAATCCTAATTTATTTAATGCTATTTTTTCTATTTCTGGATCTATATTTGCATAATTTCCTACTGCCCCACTTAATTTCCCATAAGATATATTTTCAATAGATATTTCAAATCGTTTTATATTTCTCTCCAATTCAGCAAGATATGACAACATTTTTAAACCAAATGATGTCGGTTCAGCATGAACGCCATGAGATCTTCCTACTGTATATAAATATTTGTATTTTATAGCTTTTTCTTTTAGAATCTGGGATAATTTTTTCATCTCTTCTAATATTATTTCTCCTGCTCTTTTTAAACCCAAAGACCATGCTGTATCTACTATATCAGAAGAAGTTAATCCTTTATGAAAGTATCTAGCCTCATCTCCCATATTGTCTGTAATTGATTTAATAAATGCAATTACATCATGATCTACTACACTTTCAATTTCTAAAATTTTATTCACATTTATTTTTGCCTGTTCTCTTAATTTTTTTGCTGTACCTTTAGGCGCTAACCTTTTTTCTTCAAAAGCTTCTACCACTGATAATTCTATTTCTAACCAACGTTTATATTTTTTTTCTTCACTCCATAATTCTTTCATCGGGGATAAAGAGTATCTTTCAATCATTTTTTACCTCCATATTTTAAAAAGATATTAGTGTCTTTTAATTCTTTCAAAGTACAGACTTCCATATGTCCAGGCATTATAATTGTGCTATCTTTTTTAGATTTAATATATTCATTAAAATTTTTTAAAGATTCAAACATAGCTTCTTCATCTCCATAAGGTAAATCTGTTCTGCCAATAGAGTCACAAAATATAAAATCACCAGTAAAAATAAATTCTCCAAAATCATAAATCATAGAACCCGGTGTGTGGCCTGGATAATATGATGCCAAAAATTTCAAATCTCCAAAATTATAGTAACCTTCATATATTGTTGCAAATTTTATATTCATATTAAAATTTTCACCAAATAAATAACTTAAATTTTTAGACTCATCTATTATACCCTCTTTATCCTTCTCAGGCACCATTATTCGAAACCCTTCAAATTCTTTTACCCCAACAATATGATCATAATGAGTATGTGTTATTATTATCCCTTTATAATCAAAGTTATTAATATTAAATAAATTTAAAGAATCAAAAAATTCTTTACTACCTTTACCTGGATCCACAATTATCAATGATTTTTTTGAAATTATAAGATATGTATTAACTCCAAAAGGAGGCATAATAAACAAATAAACTTTTATATTATTTTTTTTATAAAAAGGAATTATATCCATTTTTTTACTCCTTATTATTTTTTAATTTTCTTAAAAGTTCTTTTTTCTTTTCCTTCATCTCTTCCATCTTTTTTTTCGCCTCTATATATATTTTTTCTACACTTTGACCCTTATATTCTAAAAGGCCATAACTAATTGAAATCTTATAATCTTTATCTGTTGTTATATTAAACTTCTTTACAAAATCAACAAGTCTTTTCAAGATTTTTTGTGATATTTCCAAATTAACATATCTTATTAAAACCAAAAACTCATCTTCACTAATTCTAAATACAAAGTCTCTATCTCTAATTGTCTTTTTTATTATTTCAGACAAAGTTATAATCATATCATCTGCAACATTTTCCCCCATTCTTTCCAAAACATTATTATAATTGTCTAAATTAATATATACTACACAAAAACTTTCTTTATTGCTTATTATTCTTTGAAAGATTTTCATAGAACCTTTCTTATTAAAAAACTTTGTTAATTCATCTTTTAAAGCCATATCATATAACACGTCTCTTTCCTTTTCAATCATCTCAAATTTCTTTTTTAAATTAATTAATTCATTTTCTTCTTCTTCAAGTTTTTTAACCAGAGTTGAAACAAGATGTGAATAATATTTTATCAATGTGTCTATTTCTATGATGTTTGTTTCTATTTCTTCTACCTTACCATTTTCAATATCTTTTATTAATTTCAATAATGGCTTTTCAACTTTTAACGCATTATAATTAATATATAGTGTAAAAATAAAAACAAATAAACCAATTAAAATCAAAGATATAAAAATTATATAATTTTTAGTCTTAACTAAATCAGAAAAATCAAGAATTATTTTAGTCAAAGAAACTAAAGGATAACCATTTTCCGGCTGCCATTTCAAATATATATATACTCTTTTACCATTAGAAAGTTCTTTTACAATAAAGTTTTGGGTAAAGTCCTTTGATGCGTCTAATTCATTAAAAATATCCTTTTCTTCTTTATCTAAAAGCGGATATTCTGAAGAATACGGTATAAAAGATGTGTTATAACTATATATTCCTTCAATGAAATTAAAGCTTATCGAATCTATACCTTTATAAAATTTCGGGATTGCTCTCTCATCAAACAATACGCCTATTTCAAAAATATTACCATTATCCATTAATCTATATCCATATATTCTTGGATAATTTGTTTTTATTTCAAAAGATATTTTTTCAATAAACTTAGATTCTTTAACTAATCTCGTATTTAATACTTTCCAATAATTTGGAATCCTTTGAGCTAAATTTAGATTTAAATCCTTTTGATAATCTGTTTGTATAATTATCCCATCTTTGCTAATTATATAATAATTTATATCTCTAATCATTGGATATTCAGTAAGTTTTTCAGACTTAAACCTTTTATACTCAGAAAAAAAATTACCCTTTGTATAAACAGAATACATTTCATCTAATAATTTTTCAACCTTTTTTCCATATTCCACACTATAATAATCTAAATATTTAAAATTATCATTAAAATATCTCGAAAGAGCTATCACAGATTGCTTTATAGTAGAATTGTATAATTTTTTAAAAAATATATTAGTTGATAACACAGTAATCAAAATCATTATTAGCGCTAAAACCAGCATAATAACAAATACATTATTAAACAATAAATCCTTTAAACTTTTTTTATTCAACATCTCCACCTCCTATCCCCATAAATTTATTATACATCAAAATTTTTTAAAAAAAAAGCCACCTATCATAAAATATTTATAAAACACCTTTTTAATTTGATATATAATCATTTTATACTACAAAATCTTCAAGTTATATAAGTTATTACTTCCTTGAAATCCTATTTTGACCTAATTTTAACAGTATTAAAGTAAATTCCTTGTATAATATAATTTAGAAATAAAATCAAAAAAGGAGTGTTGAAAATGCAAAAAGAAATTATATCAGAAGAAAAAAATGTAAAAAGATATTTGGTAAAATTTGATAAAAAGGATATCGACAACGCTGAAAACCAGATAGTTAGAGAATTAAATCAAAGGTATACTTTTCATGGATTCAGAAAGGGTAAAGTTCCTAAAAAGGTTATGAAAATTAAATTTGGTGAGGATTTTGCTGAAATGGTTAGAGAAATTTTAATCGAAAAAGTTGAAGATGAATTCAAAGATGCTAAAGTTTTGTTTGGGCCATATATAGAATCTTTTGCTTTGGATAGCGATTCTGCAGAAGTTGAAGTATTAATACACGAACATCCAGAAGTTGTTTCTACAAAATTCGAAGAATTAAAAGTTGAAGTTCCGACTGAAAAAGAAATTGTGGAAAAATTTGTTGAAGATAGAATAAAAGATTTATTAGAAGAAAATCCTATTTTAGAAGAAAAGGAAGAACCTGCTGAAATTGGCGACTTGGTAAAAGTAAAATATACAGTTTTAAATGAAGAAGGTAAAGAATTATTCAAAGATAAAGAAAGCGAATATGTGTTATACGAAGAAGATAAAAGACCTATGGTTACAGATTTAATAGGTAAGAAAAAAGGAGATTATGTTGAAATAAATAGAGAATTTGAAGATAAAAAATATTTATATCAAATAACAGTAGAAGGTGTATTTAAAAGAATTGTTCCTGAATTAACTGATGATATTGCTAAAACATTAGATGCTGAAATAAATTCTGTACTTGAATTAAAAGAGAAATTATCTAAAGAAGGAGCAGAATCATTTAAAGTATGGAAAGATGATTATATAAAAAATTATGTTTTAGCTGAATTACACAAGTATGTTGAAGTTGACGTATCAGATGAAACTATTGATGATTTTGTTAATAAAACATTAGAAAGAGTAAAACAAAACGGGAAATACGAAGAAGAAGTTGAAAAACATGGTGGAGAAGAAGCTTACATAAATGAATTAAAAGAACAAGCTTTAAAATCCATTAAAGAAATGACTATTATAAATAAAATTGCAGATGAAAATGATATAAAAGTAGAAGAAAAAGAATTAAGCGATTCTGTCCATTCATTTGCTCAAATGTATAGAATCCCCTATGATAAAGCAAGAGAAATTATCTACTCGAATGCGGAAATATTAGGAAACTTAATGTGGGATATTTTAAGTAAAAAAGTTGCCGAATATATTGCGGAAAAAGTTCAAGTAATTGAAGTTGAAGATTTTGAAGAAAAACAAAAAGAGAAAGAAGAAAAAGAAGAAAATTAATTATAAATAAAAGCAGGGAGAAAATCCCTGTTTTTATTTAGTTGTTAATTCCTTATAAAGATGAGGTGAGAAAATGAACATAATTGAAGCAATTACTTCTGAATTAAAAGTTAAAACTTGGCAGGTAAAAAATACTATTGAATTATTAAATAATGGAAACACTATTCCATTTATTAGCCGATATAGAAAAGAAGCTACGGGAAATTTAACAGAAGAAGAAGTAAGAAAAATTTCAGAATTATTCCAATACTATACAGAATTAGAAAAGAGAAAAGAAAGTGTATTAAAATCTATCGAGGAACAGGGAAAACTTACAGAAGATTTAAAAAATAAAATATTAAATGCAATAAAATTAAGTGAGGTTGAAGATCTTTATTTACCTTATAAAAAAAGAAAGAAAACAAAAGCTGATATTGCTATTGAAAATGGATTAGAACCCTTTGCACAAAAAATATTATTACAGGAAGTCAAAGATATAAACAAAGAAGCTGAAAATTTTATTAATGAAAAGATTACTTCAACCAAAGAAGCTTTAGATGGTGTAAAATATATAATAGGTCAATATTTTGCACATAACGAAAGAATAAGAAAAACTTTAAGAAATGACCTTTTAAAATATGGATATATTGAAAGTAACAAAAAGAAAAAATATATTGAAGAAAAAACAAAATACGATATGTATCATGAATTTTCTCAAAAAATATCCAAAATCCCAAATTATAGAGTTTTATCCTTAAACAGAGGAGAAAAGGATGGCATTTTAAGTGTTAAATTAACTATTGATGATAAGTATATTGAAAAACTTTATAACTTTTATTTAACTAAATTTGAGGAAAATAATAAAATAATAAAAGAAGGTTTAGACTATGGTTTTAAAAATATGTTATTTCCTTCCATTTCAAATGAAGTAAGAAATATTTTAACTCAAAGGGCCGAAGAAAAATCCATTGAATTATTTTCTAAAAATCTAAAAGAATTATTGCTTACTCCTCCTTTAAAAAACAAAAGAGTTTTAGCTATAGACCCAGGATATAGAACTGGATGTAAAGTTGTAGCATTAGATGAATCTGGTAAATTCTTAGAAAATAATACAATCTATCCTGTTCCTCCACAAAATGATTTTGAAAATGCCGAAAAAATTGTTTTGTATTTAATAAAAAAATATAATTTAAATTTAATTGTCATTGGAAACGGTACTGCTTCAAGGGAAACACAAAAATTTATAGTAGATACAATTAAAAAACATAATTTAAATTTAAAATATATCTTTGCAGATGAATCTGGTGCTTCAGTATATTCCGCTTCAAAATTAGCCGTAAAAGAATTTCCAGATTTAGACGTCACTGTAAGAGGGGCTATTAGTATTGGTAGAAGAATACAAGATCCTTTAGCAGAATTTGTAAAAATAGACCCAAAATCTTTAGGAGTAGGACAATATCAACATGATATGAATCAAAAATTATTAAAAGAAAAGCTTGAAAATACCGTTGAACATGTTGTTAACCTCGTTGGAGTTAATTTAAACACAGCATCTTCTGCTTTATTACAATATATTTCTGGTATTACACCAAAATTAGCTGAAAATATTGTTAAATATCGTGAAAAAAATGGACCTTTTAAAGAACGAAAAGAATTGCTAAAAGTTAAAGGTTTTGGCGAAAAAGCTTTTGAACAATCTGCAGGTTTTTTAAGAATTTTTGATGGAAATAATCCTTTAGAAGTAACAGGTATACATCCAGAAAGTTATGAAAAAACTGAAGAATTGTTGAATTTTTTAGGTTTCAAAAAAGAAGATATACTAGATAACGAAAAATTAAATTCGATAAGAGAAAAGTTAAATACTATAAATATTCAAGAATTATCCAAAAAATTAGAAATAGGTGAATATACATTAAAGGATATTATTTCTGAATTACAAAAACCTGGGAGAGATTTAAGAGATGAATTACCTCAACCATTGTTATATGAAGATGTTTTAACCTTCGATGATTTAAAAATAGGCATGATTTTGCAAGGAAGAGTTACAAATATAACAGATTTTGGAGCTTTTGTTGATCTTGGTATTAAAGAAAATGGATTAATACATAAATCAAATGTTTCTGAGAAGTTCATAAAACATCCTTCTGAGGTTTTAGGTATAAATCAGATAGTAACTGTAGAAATCTTAGATATAGATAAAGATTTGAAAAGAATTAATTTAAAGTTGAGATCATAAAAAAACACCGGGAATTTTATTTTGTCCCGGTGTTTTTTATTCTTTTCATTTCATACATTAATTTATCAACTCTATTTATATTATCTTTTAATGTTATATTTTTGTTAATTTTCATTATACCATAGGAAATTTCTATAGGTTCTTCTAATTTATTCAATACCTTCCTTATTCTCCGCATTACATTACTGGCTTTTTTCATTGTAGTATTAGGAAATATTATAACGAACTCATCTCCACCATATCTTGTAAAAATATCTGATTCTCTAATATTTTCAAAGACTGCTTCCGAAAATATTGTTAAACACATATCTCCATAATCATGTCCAAATTTATCATTGATCATTTTAAAATTATCTATATCTATAAAACTTAAAACTATATCTTCGTCATATCGTTTTATTTTTTCATAAGATTTTTTTAAATATTCTTCCATAAATGTTCTATTATATGCTTTTGTTAAATGATCCTTTATGGACATTTCATAATATCTTTCCTTTTCTCTATGCAATTCTCCATATAATTTGCTAAATCTTATCACAGACTGAATTGCATAAGTTACTTCATCTAATAGCGTAAGTTCCAATTTAGAAAAATTATGAATATTTGGTCTTTCATATAATATCGCACCATAAGCTTTATTATTTTCATCTCTTAACGGAACTCCAAAAACACTATATGGCTTAGCATCTCCAACATGGTGTATCTTATACCCATCAGGTAAAACATAATCAAGTGAATTTGGAATATAAATTTTTTTATTTTTATCTATAACATATGCTGTTAAACTTTTACTTTTTCTGTCATAAATTTTCCCTGATAAATTTATTTTGTCAATAATTCCAAATTCAATATGAATTTGGTTATCGTTTTTTAAAGTGGCTACAACCATTTCCGCAACAATATTAAAATCTTTTAAAAGATTAAAGATTTTTATATATATTTTTCTACTATCAAAATTGGCTTTTGACAATTCTTTAAAACTTAACTCACTTATTTTTTTAGATATAGATAAATATTTATAATCAAGTAATTTTATTTCATTAGTCATATCTAAAACTGTAATAAAATAATATTTTTTATCCTCAATAATTAATCCTTCAAAATTAAATTCTAGGTATCTTCCATTAAATTCCATTATATCTTTAAAAAAAGCGTTCGTTCCTGTATTTGAGTGATTAAATATCTTTATATGATCAATCAAACCTTTTAATTCTATTAATTCGCTATTTTCCATTAAATATTTATTATAATTTCTATAAATATCAAGCGGAGATATTTTATCCACATTTAACCCAAACAATTTAGATAACTCTTTAAAAGAGTCATTCATATATAGCATTTTCCAATCACTAATTATTAAAACTCCTATTTTTTCACTTTCAAAATATTTTTCAAATAAAATACTTTTTATATTTTTATTCATAAAATCCCCCCATAAATTCTTAACATATTATTTTATATCTTGAATATAACATGTTAGTAAATACACCGGGGATGTTTTTAAATATTTTGTAACTTTTATTGTAAATTTGTGAGTTTTCCTTTAAAAATTACATATTCTGGTTTATTATGATTTCTAAATACTTCAAGTTCGCTATTTACATTTAATACAACTAAATTCGCTTCATTTCCAATGTCAAGTTTGTAGTTAATTTATCTGAAATTTTAATAATACAACCATCTTTTATGCCAATGTCCTTTAACTTTTTATAATTCCTTAATTTTGCATTTTTGATTAAAATATCAAACATTTTATCCCCCCTAACAAAAATTTTAGAAAAGATGCGGCATTTTAATGCCGCATCTTTTCTATAAACTATTTATAACTTTTTTAGATATTTCATTATGTTTTTCTATTAATTTTGGTAACTCTTCATCTAAAATTTTTCCATCTTTTATTCTTATTTCTCCATTTATAACGCTTAAATCAACCTGTTTTCCATCACACATTAATACTGCTCCAAGTGGATCATCAAGACCTCCTGCAAATTCAAGCCTATTAAGATCAAATCCTATGAAATCTGCAGCTTTTCCTATTTCTAAACTTCCTATATAATCATCCATTCTTAAAACTCTTGCACCACCCATGGTTCCCATTTTCAATGCTTCTCTAACAGTTAACGCATCTGCTCCATATTTTACTCTTTGTAATAATAAAGCATTCCTTATTTCAGATATCATATTATTTGTATCGTTGCTTGCACTTCCATCTACAGCAATACCTATTCTTATTTTATCTTTCATTTTTGTTACTGGTGCAATACCAGAACCTAACCTCATATTTGATGACGGACAATGCGCCATCCCAACATCATTTTTAGCCAATTTTTCTATATCCGAATCATTTAACCATACAAGATGTGCAAACCACGCTCGTGGATTCAACCAACCTAATTCTTCCATATAATCCACAGGACGTTTACCAAATCTTTCAAGGCAATATTCCTCTTCATCTAAAGTTTCAGCAACATGAGTATGAATTAAAACATCATATTTTTCTGCAATTTTTACTGTTTCTTTCATAAGATCTGCTGTAACAGAAAACGGAGAACATGGCGCTAATGCTATTCTCAACATAGAATATTTTTCTGGATTATGGTATTTTTCAATTACTCTAATGCTTTCTTTAATTATTTCTTCTTCAGTTTGTACAACACTGTCAGGTGGAAGACCTCCATCTTTTTTACTCATAGACATACTACCACGTGTTGGGTGAAACCTGATTCCTGTTTTTATAGCTCCTTCAATTTCAGCATCTATAGCCTCATTTAGTCCATAAGGATATAAATAAAGATGATCAGTTGTTGTTGTAACTCCTGTTTTCATCATTTCATAATTTGCTATTATAGAACTAATATAAAACCCTTCTTTATCTATAAATTTCCATCTTTCATACAAAAATACTAACCAATCAAATAGCTTTGCATTTTGTGCTCCTTTTACATTTCTTGTTAGAGACTGATATAAGTGATGATGGGTGTTTACAAATCCTGGCATTATCATCATATTTTTACAATCAATTATTTCATCTACTTCAATTTCAGTATCTCCAATCCCAATATCTTTTATTACATTGTCTTCTACATATATATATGCATTTTCAAATTCGCTATTTTTATCATCAAATGTTGCAAGATAGGAAATATTTTTAAATAATTTCCTCATTCTTCTAACCACACCTTTCTCAATATTTCTTTATGTTCTTCTCTGTATTGTTCTAATAATTTATTTATCTCTTTTACTTTTCTTTGATGTTCTTCCCAATATGCTTGCTCTTTTTGTGCGTTTAATTCTTCTAATGTTTTACCTTGTTGTTCTATCCATGTATAATATTTTAAATTGTGCCATCTTTCTCTGTTATATTTATCTCCTTCAAATATTCCAGAAGTTTCCTGGTATAAGAATATTCTTTCCACTCTTGATTTTGCTTCTGCTCTATCTAATTTGCCATATGTTTTTGTCATTTGTTCCATTACAGAATGATATCTATTTATACTATCTGTTGCAACAACAAATATATTATCATCTGATTTTAAATTATAGAATTTAGCCATTTTAATTGCACCAATTACATTTGCAACGCCAGAAATGCCAAATTTATCAGAAATATAATCAACCATTTCTGGATCAACAAATTCTTTAAGGAACTTTTTGCCTTCTTCATCTGTTAAAACCTGGAGCATTTTTTTGCTATCTATGTCATCAACTAATACAACTGCATCATTATTCATAACATTATGAATCCAAGTTACATGTTTATCTCCTATACCTTGAATATCATGACCACCATAACCATTTAATGATATTGTAGGGCATTGAACAGGTTCCATTGCAACTATTTTCGTTTCTGGGAACTCTTGTTTTACTCTATCCCCACTTGCAATTGTCCCTGCTGATCCTACGCCTAAAACTATAGCTGCAACTCTTTCATTTCCAATATGATATCTCCTTACTGTTTCTATCATTGTGTTTCCAGTTACATAATAATGGAATCTATAATTTGCAAAAGCTTCAAATTGATTTAAAATTCTTATATGTTCAGGGTCTGCTTCATATAATTCCTTTGATTTGTCATATATTTCTTTAACGTTTGATTCACATCCTGGTGTTGGAATAACATCTGATCCATACTTTCTGATAAGATCAAATCTTTCCTGACTCATTTCTTCTGGCAATAACACAAGAGAATCATAATTCATTCTTGAACTTACAAATGCTCCACCTATTCCATAATTTCCCGTTGAAGGCCATACTAATTTATGAATTGAGGGATCTACTTCATGTGTTATTGTTTTTTCCATTAAAACTGAATATGTTGCTCCTACCTTATGACTTCCTGAAGGAAAATCTTTTGCATATAATACTATTATATTTGCTTCTACACCAGTTAATTCTTTTGGCATAACAAAATATCTAATTTCATTTTTTTCATCCTTCCAAGATATATTAAATAAGTTAATTGGATGAAGTGGATCTTTTGTTTTCATTTCTATAGCTCTTTTTCTAATTTCTGGATCGATTTTTTCTGGATATAACATTTCTTCGTAGGTTGGACCTACAATTGGAACTTTTTTCATTCTATTACCTCCTTGAATTTTTTTAAATTATATCTTCTATAGATATTGGTATTTTTATTATTCTTCTTTTTATTGCATTTGAAACCGCATTTGCTATTGAAGGTGGTGCACTCATTAATGATGGTTCCCCTATTCCTTTTGCACCGAATGGCCCATACGGAAATTCTTCTTCTACTACATCTGGAATAATTTCCGGAATATCTTTTATTGTTGGAATTATATAATTATTAAAATTATCTGAAATTATTTTTCCATCTTTTTGCTTTATTTCTTCCATTATTGCGTGTCCCATACCTTGAACTGCTCCACCTTGTATTTGACCTATAACTCCATCATAATTTATCGCTTTACCTATGTCATGAGAAATCCACATTTTTTTCACATCGATCTTTCCAGTTAATATATCAACTTCAACAAGCGATAATTGTGTCGAATATGTATAGGTAACATAAGCTTCTCCAACCCCATTTTCCATATCAAATTTAAGCTTTGGCGATTTAAACCATCCTGATTCGTTTAATTGAACATTAGCATCATTACACATTTTTGCTATTTCACCAAATGTAAATGTATTATCTTTTATTTTATAAACACCCAATTCTATCTTTATTTCATCTGGAGATACATCAAATTTTTTACATAAAAAGTCTATTATATTTTTTTTGATTTTTTCAGCAGCATCCTTTGCCGCATTTCCACTAAATACTGTCGTTCTTGAAGCTACTGTTGGTCCGCTATCTTGAACAATAAATGTATCTGTTTGCAATACATGAATTTTTTCCAATTTTTGACCTAAAACTTCTGAAACAATCATAGATACAGCAGTTTTCGCACCTTGCCCTATTTCCGTTCCACCAAACATAATATTGATTGTTCCGTCAGGAAAAACATGCACTTCTGAATTTGCTGCATCAAGATGCTGACCACCTGCACCTAAACTTACGCCATATATAATATGAGACCATCCTAATCCTCTTTTTTTAAATTTATTTTTTTTATTAAAATCTTCTATTTCTTTTTTCAAATCATCATATTTAGACATATTCTTTACATGTTCAAGTGTCTTTTTTGCACCAACAGAAAATTCCAATTTATGCCCTGTAGCTGTTTCATCCCCTAAATCTAAAGCATTTTTTAACCTAATATCATAAGGATCTAATCCTAATTTTTCTGCAGCTTCATCCATAATTGATTCTATTGCAAATAATACCTGAGGTGATCCAAATCCTCTAAACGCTCCACATGGAACTTTATTAGTATAAACACCATATACATCCACATAAACATTTGAAACTTTATATGCTCCTGCGGAATGTGTCAATGTTCTATACATTACTATTGGTGATAATGTTGAATATGCTCCCATATCTAAATATGTTTCACTTTTTAATCCTATTAATGTACCATCTTTTTTAAATGCTGCCTTATAATGTGATTTTGATGGATGTCTTTTACTTGTTTCCTTTATATCGTGTTCTCTTTCATAAATTAGTTTAACAGGTCTTTTTGTCAAATAAGATAAAAGAGCAGCTTTTGAAGCTATATACGACGGGACATCTTCTTTACCACCAAATCCTCCCCCTGTTTCCATTTGAATAACATCTATTTTATTAAATGGCATATCTAATATTTCAGAAACATCTTCTTGAACATAAAAAGGACATTGCATGGATGCATATATTTTCATCACTTCACCATCATAATCTGCTATAGCGCCCTGAGGTTCAAGATATGCCTGTTCTTGATAATCTGTCTTGAAATCTCTTTCTATTATCAAATCTGCTTCTTTAAATACTTTATCTACATCTCCTCTTCTAATTTTCTTATGAAATGCAACATTAGTATTTTCATCATTTACTTTTATTTCATCTTTTATTGCTTCTTCAATTGTTAAAACAGGTCGTAATTCCTCAACCTCAAATTTAACTTTCGAAACAGCTTCTTCAACTGCTTCTTTTGATTCTCCTGCTATTACAGCAATAGCATCGTGCTCAAATCTAATTTTTTCTCCTACAGGAATTAAAAACCACATATCTTTTGTTACAACACCAAATTTATTAGTACCAGGAACATCTTTATATGTTGCAACTTTCACAATGCCGGGAATTTTTTCTGCTTCTGATACATCTATGCTTTTTAATATACCATGTGGAATATTTGAATAAACTACTCCTGCATATAACATTCTATCTAAATATAAATCAGCTGTATACTTTGATTCACCATAACCTTTTTCTTTTCCTTCTATTCTTTTAGCTATTTTCCCTACTATCTTCATCATATCCCTCCAATTATTTATTTATTATAAATTCTATTTTAAATTTTACCTTATTTTTTCCTTTTTTTAATAACCAGTTTTAAAAAGAATTAAAAACCTTTTTAGGTATAAATCACTTTAAATAGACTAAATCGCTATTAATCAAGAACTTATAAATATATATATTCTTCTAATATACATCTTAATTTACTTATTTTCATAGTATTATCATCCTTTATTTCTGATTATTGAATTTAAATAACTTTTATGATAGAATATTGTTAGTTTTCTATATTATTCGAAAGAGGTGAATTATGGAAGCAAAAATTGGTTATCAAATCTTCCCTGATAGGTTTTATTCTTATTATCATAGAGGCAATACAGATTGGAATACTCCCATCACAAATGATTTCAATTCTGGAAAAAGATTATATGGTGGTGATTTAAAAGGCATTGAGGAGAAAGTCTCTTATTTAAAAGAGCTAAACATAGATTTTTTATACTTAACTCCCATTTTCGAATCCAATAGCAATCATAGATATGATGCTAAAACATATTTTAAAATAGATCCTGTGCTTGGAGATGAAATAGATTTAAAAAATTTAATTGATACTCTTCATAATAACAACATTGAATTATGTCTTGATATCGCTTTAAATCATATGAGTAATGAAAGTGATTGGTTTAAGAACGCTTTAAAAAATAAAAAAGAAAAAGATTTTTTCAGACAAGAAAATGGCAATTTTACATATTGGAGAGACCATAAATCTTTAGTTGAATTGAATTTAGAAAATAAAGAATTACAAAATTTATTATGGCAGGATGAAAATTCAGCTATGAAAAAATGGACTAAACTTGGTGTTGATCACTGGAGATTAGATTGCGCATATGACCTTGGTTTTGATATTTTAAAAGATATTGTTATCCATTTAAAATCTTTAGGAAATCATGAGATTATTGGCGAAGTGTGGGCATATCCAAAAGATTGGATTCAAATAATGGATGGAATAATGAATTATTATTATACTGTAATAATAAAAAATATGTTAAATGGGACACTCAAACCAATTACAGCTTCACAAATTCTAAAAAAGGTGATTTTTGATAGTGGTATGAAACTTTTAAAATCATGGAATATGCTTTCATCACATGATTCACCTCGAATTAAAAATGTATTTGGAAAAAAATGGAAATTAGCAGTTGTAATGCAATTTACTTTACCTGGGAGTCCATTAATTTATTACGGTGAAGAAATAGGAATGGAAGGGGATCATGATCCTTTTTGCAGGGGCGTTATGGAATGGGAAAAAGTTGATAAAGACAATGAAACATTAAATTTCTATAAAAAGCTTATCAACTTATTTAAAAATTCAGAAGCATTAAAAAAAGGAAAATATTATGAAGTGATAGCTAATGATGATAATATACTTGCATACTATAGAAAATATAAAAGTATAAAAGATGGAAATTTGATTGTTATAAATCCATCCAATGAGGATAAAGAAATACAGCTATATTTCGAAGAATCTTTATTATTAGATGCTATGCATTTAAGTGATCACTTTAGCGATAATGAATTATATATTGAAATGGGAAGCATTAAAGGGAAAATACCTGCAAATTCTTTTGGAATTTTTTATATGAAGCCTAAAGAATATGAGACCTATTCTGCTTATAAAAGATTGTAATTTAATTATAAAAAGAACCCTGGCTTATAAAATTTTACCAGGGTTCTTTTTAACATTATTAATTTTTGAATTATTAATTTGTAAAATAAAGAATGTATTTAGTCCACATTAATTTTTGTAAACCTTTTTAAATTACTTTTTGCTATTCTTGGGTTTACCATTATACCTGGTCCTCCAATACACCCTCCTTCACAACCCATACCTTCTATTAAATCATATTTTTCTTTTTTTATTTCAGAAAATACTTTTTTTGCATCTTTTAATCCATCCATTTTTATTATTTTTAATTCTTTGGTACAATAATGCTTTACAGCTTCCGATACTCCTCCACTTGTAGCAAATATCCAACCATATGGTGTGTCGCTAACTTCACTATTTTCCAATTTCGACGGTTCTATTTTCTTTGTTATAAATAATGCTCCTAATTCTTCGAAGGTTATTACATAATCAACAAATTTATATTCTTTTGCTTCTTTCTTTTTAGCTATACATGGCCCTATAAAAACTACAACAGCATCATCATTTTCTTTTTTTATTTTTTTTGCTAAAGAAATCATAGGGGATGGTGCTGGCGATATTTTTTCTACAAAATCTTTCTGATGTTTCTTTATATATTCTACAAATGCAGGGCAGCAAGATGTTGTAATTAAATCTTCCGCTTTTTCCAACAACTCTGCTTCTTCTCTAGCTACTTCATCAGCCCCCAATGAGACTTCATATGAAGTTTCAAATCCAACTTTTTTCAAAGCCGTCTTTATTTGTCCAATCTGAACTCTTGGACCAAATTGAGCAATTAAAGATGGTGCAAAAATGGCTATAACTTTTTTCTTTTCTTTTAGAGATTTTAATACTTTTAATAAATCTGACGGTGTTTCTACTGCCCCAAAAGGACAGGCTACATAGCAGGCGCCACAATTAACACATTTCCCATAGTCTATATCTGCAGCACTTCTTTCGTCTTCATTTATAGCATTAACTGCACAAGATCTTTCACAAGGTCTTTCGAGTTTTACTATTGCATAATAACTACAAGCACTTGCGCACATCCCACAATTAACACATAAATCATAATTTATTTTTGCTTTATTGTTTTCAAAAGTTATCGCATTCTTAGGGCATACACTTGAACAAGAGTGGGCTACACAATTCCTGCACAAATCTGTCACATAATATTTTCCAGAAGGACATATGTCACATGCTTCTTTGATTATCTGCATATATTTTTCCTCTGGATCATATGGATTATTATCTGATAATATTTTGTCAATTTCTTTTGCTACTTCATATAATTCCATATCTTTTGATTTTTCATAATCCATTCCCAGTAGAATTTTAATTTTTTGTTTTAAAATTTCGCGATCTCTATATACAGACATATTATTTATTGTTTCATTTAGTGGGAAAAGTTCCTTTGGAATTTTTACAATATCTTCAAAATTTCCCTCCTCAAAATATTCAGCTAATTTTATTAATGTTTGTCTTCGTGTTTTCATTATTTCGTTAAAAACGAAATTTCTCATATTACTCATCCCCATTTTCCTTTAATAAATTTAATACGACTTCTTTGAATTTTTCTGGAGCCATATTATCATAAAACTTTTCATCAATCTTAACAATAGGCGGCTTCATATCTCCGTAACATAGATCAAAACATCCACTATATTTAACATTTATTGAATTTTTTACATCTTCAGGTAAATCATTTATAATCTCAAGTAACATTGATGACCCCATAAGATGACATGTTGTTCCTACACATATTTCTATTTTCATTTTATCCCTCCTCAACAATATTCAATTTCAACTTTCTTACCTAATTTTTCTAAATTTTTTGCAATATCTCTTATTAAATTAGATCTTATCGACATATCAAAAGGCAATGCTGGATTATGGTAAAAAACGTTAACTTTTCTTCCAACTAAAAATTTAATTTCATCACAAGCCCTAAGAATTAAAAATAATTTTTCTGCTGCATTTGCCTCTTCTTCATCTATATCAATTTCAAACATGTTATTTTTACAACTTTCCAACAATTCATTAAGTCTTTTTAAGGTTAAAACACCTTCTGTTACTAAATCTACACCTTCCATTTCCCCATATGGTGGTAATCCACCATGAGTAGGCGTGTCAAGGTTAATATTCACTTTTTTATCGCTAATTCTCGACACAATATTCCCTGTAGTTCCACCACAAATAACCTTCTTCCCATCAAATTTTAAGAATCTCTCTACATAATATTTATCAGTTTTAGGATCAAGTGGTGGTCCGGTAAATATTATAACTCCTGATTTTTCTGTCATTTTTATTCCAACTAATGTGGCATCATCACCGGGTTTAAATCCATAGTAACTATTAGTAACCTCAATTAAACTATCAACCATATATTTTACACTTCTTGATCTTCTATGCATACGTTTTAAATAAGCTGCTATATTTTCTATACCCCAACCAAAATCCATCAAATTACCTAAACCCGCATGAACCACACCATCACTCATAATAAATATAAAGTCTTCTGCTTCAAGATTAAATGTGGATACTTTTATTTTTTTTCCACTAATATTTTCTTCAGTATATGAAGGTCGAAAAATTTCTCCTTTTTTTATAATAACTGATTCAGGATTATCATAATTAACAAGTTTTATAGTTCCATTCTTATAAATTTGAACAATTGTAAAGGTCGAATATGCAATTCCTCTTACCTTACAAACTGGTAGAGTACTGGCTACTGTTTTTACCACTTCAGAAATATTCACACCTTTTTGCAACATTGTACTTATAATTTCTGTTGTAAGAATAGATAATATGCTTGCTTTTATCCCACTTCCAAGTCCATCTGAAAGAACTATTATTTTTGAGTCCTCTCTTTGAGTCATTTGAAAATTATCCCCACAAACTTGTTCTCCATATTTATTTAAACTTCTTTTATATACGACAGCTGATGCCATAAATACCCTCTCCCTAATTTTCTTTTTTTATTATTGACAACAATTTCATTAAACTCGCTTTTGTTTCTGCTGTCGTTTCACCCAAAATCGAAGCAATTTCTTGACCTGTTTTCATCTGCTTGTCAACTATCTTTTGCACTTCATCAATGATTTTAAATTTTAATTCTCTTAATTCTTTATCTTTCTTTTCGTATTCAGAAATATCATGAAATATCTTAGCAATAAGCATTTCTTCATCATTACCATCTATGGCAAATGCAATCTCAGAAGTTATCAAATTATAACTTGGATATTCTTTCATGTGTTTTATTACTTTTTTATTATCTTTTATTATATCTTCAAAATCACTAACATCATCAAAAAATTCAAAAATAAATCTTCCTATAATATCTTCATTCTCTAAATAAAACATTTTTAAAAAAGCTGGATTTATTACTTTTATTTTGAGTTCTTTATCTACTACAACTAATCCATTTGGATCATAATCCCATAGAGTCTCCCAAATGTTTTTAGGCATTTAAATCACCTTCTATTTCCTTTATATACGGTAGGATCTGACTTTCAAATATTTTTTTAGCATTTTGTGGATTAAGGAGTTTGAAATAATGATCCTTTACTTTAACAACAACGCCTTGATTACAGGGCCCTAAACAAAAGGACCCCTTTAACCTTATTTCTGCATCTAATGAATTTTTTGAGATTTCTTCTTTAAATATTTTAACAATGTCTTCTGAACCTTTTAAATAACAAGCACTCCCCATACATATAAATATTTCTACCATACTATCGTCCCCCTCAATTTTCTAAAAATTATAAATCTCCTTTAAATGCTTTTATATATATATCCTTAATTTCAGAGATTAATGGATACCTTGGATTAGCTGGTGTACATTGATCATCAAATGCATGTTCTGACATTTCATCTAACTTCGCATAGAATTCTTCTTCTGAAATACCTAACTCTTTTATTGAACTTGGAATATTTAATTGTCTTTTTAACTCTTCAATTGCCGCAATTAATTTTTCCACTTTTTCATCGGTTGTTTCTCCGCCTAAATTTAAATAATCTGCTATTTTAGCGTATCTTTCTTTAGCTAAAGGATATTTATATTGTGGAAATGCTGTTTGTTTTACCGGTTTATCTGTTGCATTATACTTTATTATTTGTGAAATTAACAATGCATTTGAAAGTCCATGTGGAATATGGAATGCCGAACCTAATTTATGTGCCATAGAATGACATAATCCTAAAAATGCATTCGCAAATGCCATACCTGCTGTACATGATGCATAAGCCATTTTTTCTCTTGCTTTTACAGCTTTCTCTCCATATTTATATGAATCTGGTAAATATTTAAATATTAAACGTATTGATTCAAGTGCTAATCCATTTGTAAATTCATTTGCAAACACTGAAACATAAGCTTCAATCGCATGTACTAAAGCATCAATTCCAGAATAAGCTGCTAATTTTTTTGGCATACTCATTGAAAGTTCTGGATCTATTATTGCCATATCCGGTGTAAGTTCATAATCTGCTATAGGATACTTTAATCCTGTTTTATCATCTGTTACAACTGCAAATGGTGTAACCTCAGAACCTGTTCCACTTGTTGTAGGTATGGCAACCATTACAGCCTTTTTCCCTAATTCTGGAAATGCATAAATTCTTTTTCTAATATCCATAAATCTTAATGCTAATCCTTCAAATTTTACTTCTGGGTGTTCATACATTAACCACATGATTTTTGCAGCATCCATTGGAGATCCTCCACCTAATGCTATTATAACATCTGGATTAAAAGAATTTATGATATTTAAAGCTTTTTTTACTGTACTTATTGATGGATCAGGTTCAACTTCATAAAATACTTCTCTTTCTATATTTAATTCTTCTAAAACCTTCTCTATTTTAGTAACAAACCCATTTTCAAAAAGGAATTTATCAGTAACTATAAATGCGCGTTTTTTACCTTTTAATTCTTGTAATGCTACTGGTAAGCTGCCTGTTTTAAAGTAAATCTTTGGAGGAACTTTAAACCATAACATATTCTCACGCCTTTCAGCAATAGTTTTTATGTTCAATAAATGTTTAACACCAACATTCTCACTAACAGAATTACCACCCCATGAACCACAACCAAGTGTTAAAGATGGTTCTAATCTAAAGTTATATACATCTCCAATTGCTCCTTGTGAAGAAGGCATATTTACTAAAATCCTACCAGTTTTTAATTTATTTCCAAAATAATCTATTCTTTCTTTATTAGATTGATCTGTATATAAAACTGCCGTGTGTCCCATACCTGCAAATTCTACCAATTTTACAGCTTTATCAACAGCTTCTTTGAAATCACTTGCTTTATACATTGCAAGAACAGGAGATAACTTTTCATAAGAAAATGGTTCGTTTTCACCTATTTCTTCCACTTCTGCAATTAATACTTTTGCATGTTCAGGTACTTCAATATCAGCCATTTTTGCAATTTTATATGCACTTTGACCAACAATAGCACTATTTAATTTTCCATTTTTTATTATTATATTACCCAATCTTTCTCTTTCATCTTTTGTTAAAATATACGCCCCTCTATTAAGAAATTCTTCTTTTACATTTTCATAAATTTCATCAACTACAATTACAGCCTGTTCAGATGCACAAATGGTACCATTATCAAATGTTTTACTTAATAGAATCGAACTAACTGCCATTTTCATATGTGCTGTTTCGTCAATAACTGCTGGTGTATTTCCAGCTCCAACACCTATAGCAGGTTTTCCAGAAGAGTATGCTGCTTTTACCATACCAGGTCCACCTGTAGCTAATATTAGATTTATTTCTGGATGTTTCATTAAATATTGTGTTAGTTCTACTGAAGGTTCAGTAATCCATCCTATTATATTATCAGGAGCACCAGAAGCAATAGCTGCCTCTAACATTATTCTTGCTGCTGCTACTGTACAATTTTTTGCTCTAGGATGAGGCGAAAAAATTATACCATTTCTTGTCTTTAAAGCTAATAATGCTTTGAAAATTGTGGTTGATGTTGGATTTGTTGTTGGAATTATTCCAGCAATTAAACCTATAGGTTCTGCAATCTTTTTTATACCAAATGTTTCATCTACTTCCAGTATACCACAAGTTTTTTCGTCTTTATACTTATTAAAAATATATTCTGCCGCAAAATGATTTTTTATAACTTTGTCTTCTACAATACCCATACCTGTTTCTTCTGCTGCCATTTTTGCCAACCATATTCTATAAGCATTTGCAGAAATAGCAGCTCTCCTAAATATTTCATCCACCTGTTTTTGTGTATATGTTGCATATATTTCTTGCGCTTTTTTAACATCTTGAATTAATTCTTCTAACTCTTCCACCGTTGATATTTTCCTTATTTCCATAATAATACCCTCCTTTTTAGTTTTAATGGGAATTTTTTCACTTTCTATTCAAAGAAATCATCTTTTGTTGTTTTCCAACTTTATTCTATACTATAAATATTAAAAAATGTATATAAAAATGTTTCGTTGTGATTTTTTTCACTTTAAATTTCTAATAACTCTTCTATTTATTAAAATAATAAATTTTTATCTATATATATATTTAGTACTTCATTACACTCTTGTTTAGACTTCAACTTTAACTATTTGTTCTTAATATTCTTTATGTATAATATTTACTTTCTAAGTTTAAAAATTCTATATACTTGAGATAAAAAAGTTGAAAAAAAATAACTCCAGAAAAACTCTGGAGTTATTTTTTAACCTTTTATTCTATTTTCTGCATCTATAATACCTTTTTCTGTTTTTTCAATAAGACTTTTTAAATTTATATTTGGTTTTGATTTTAATTGATGGTACATATATCCAATAGCTTGCATATCTAATTTTGCATAAAAAAGTGGAGACCCTTCTTTCTCACTTCTATTCCTTAATAAATAACTCGGATGAAAGGTGGGAAATATGTATATTCCACCATACCATTCTTTAAATCTTCCTCTATGTTTTGTTATAGGAACAACCTGTTTTAAAAAGAAATTCAAAGCTGTTGAACCTAATGCTACAATAATTTTTGGTTTTATCACTGTTATTTGTGCCATTAAAAAATGACTACATTTTTCCATTTCTTCTGTCGTAGGAACTCTATTTTTTGGTGGTCTGCATTTCACTACATTTGTTATATACAGATTTTCTCTTTCTATTTTTGCAATTTCTTTTAATAGTTTATCAAGCAAATTGCCAGCTCTTCCAACAAACGGCCTTCCTTGTAAATCTTCGTTTGCACCTGGTCCCTCACCTACTAACATTATTGGTGAGTCAGGGGATCCTTCTCCAATTACCACATTTGTTCGCGATAAACTTAATGAACAACTATCACAATTTTTTATTTTATCCCCTATTAATTCTAAATCTTCAACTTTCGACATATTATTTTCCTCCCTCAAATTTTCTTAAAACAGGTTAATATCAACACCTTTTTCTTCTGTATAACCAACGGATTTTTCTGGTATATCTGTAATAAAGAATTTAAATTCAAAACTTTTTAATGAAAATTTAGGCAATAATTTCAAATCACCTTTAAAATATAAAGACCAACATATAAGACGTTTATTCAATTCAAATTGTGTAAAATTCCAAACATTATTTTTTATATCATATATAAAGGATATCTTTGCCCAATCATATTTTGTTGATGTATTATATCCAATTCCTGTTTTTAAATATTCATTTTCAATATCATAATCAAGATTTAATATTAATGACTGTTTTGCTCCTTTGGATTTATATTTAAGGTCATAATGTATATTTTTATACTCATTAAAAAAATTTAAATTTCCCTCATATCTTCCACCATTTGAATCATAAAATAAGTATTTAGACTTTATTTGCGGAATACTTTCTTTAAATGTTTCTTTTTTTAAATAATAATCATAATTTATTTCTATTTTGTTTTTTCCAAAAATTATTTCACTTTTATTATTAATCACAGTTATTGGCATTATTTCATTTTTATGATCATAATCAAATTGATAATTGTGTTTAAATATATCGTATTTTATAAAACCATTGAATTTTGTTTTTATAAAGTCAATTTTTTCTTTTTCTAAATCTGTTCTGGTATTATTTTCAAAACTCAATTTATTATAATTTAATGTATATTTTGAAGTTAAAAAATGTGTTATAAATCGATCTTCAGCCTTTTCTTGCATGAAATCAAACGTTCTGTTATATCTTAAATCAAAAAAATTCTTTACATCAAAAATTTTTAGGTTGAATTCCGTACCCATAAAGTCTGTTAATTTATTTGTATGTGTTGCTGGATTAGAGACCCATTTGGGTTCATTTACTAAAACCCTGTAATATTGATAATCAGAAATCCCGTATTGAAATATTGAAAGTTTCGTCTTAAAATTAGCTTTTAATCCATATGCATAATAATTATATATTTTATTTGGATAACTATTTCTAAAAGCAAATTTCAATTGTGGCGTTATAGAACTATCAAGAAAAAAGATATCTTTATTATATTTTAATGGTTTATAATTATCTGTAATATCATTTTTAATATATAAATTAAAATTTTTCAGCTCATCTTTTTGATATAAACTCGAATAACTAATCTTTATGGTGTTTTTTTTATTTCCGTTAAATATTTGGGAATCAAATGATGTATTTATAGATACGGTTTTTTCTTTCCAGGACTCAAATAGTTTTGTTGCTGGACCTGTGATATTTATTCTTGTCGAATTAATTTTAAAAAATGTTTTTTTATATTTCTTAGTTAATGATGGTGTAGATAAATTCAAAAACTTTACACTAGTAATATTTCTATCTTTCCACAAAAAAGATGAAGAAAGAGAAAATTTACCTAAACCTGTTTTTATATCTTTTATATTGATAGAAAAAGAATCTGTATTTGAAGAAAAACTATGTGACAATGAAGAAGAAAAATTTAAAAGTTCTAGTTTTTTCGATAGTGATAATCTTAAATCTGAAAAGGAATTATCTTTAATACTATTTGATATTGCCAATGTTCCTAAAATGAAAGGTATAGTATATGTATAACTCATTGACTGTGATAATTTGTCTTCCTTTACGTTTCTAGCATATTCTTGAAAAAAAGATAGTGATGAATTATTTGCAAAAGTATGATTTATTTTTACTGAAATAGTAATTGTATCCTCTTTAAAAGCAAAGGCCGCAATAAAAGGAGCTTCTTTCTCTCCAGATAAACTTTGAAAATAAAAAGGGAAATAAAATACCGGGATACCAAAAAATTCTAATATTACATCACGAGCTACTAAAAATTGTTCTGGGTATATCGTAACATGTGATGCTTTAAAATAATATGTAGGGCATTCTTTACATGTTGTCAATTTTACTTTTTTGGAAAATACTACATCTTCATCAGTTTTTTTTTCTGATATTCCAGACCATACTCTAAGTTTAACCGTCTTTTTATTCTTATTTTTAAAAGATTCTATTGAATATGTATTATTTAAAACAACATCTTTACTCTCAAAGTTTATTTCCATAGAAGACGCTTCGATAGTTCTTTTATCCTGAATATATGTTACATTTCCAAAAAGACTTGCCTTTATTATCTTATTTTCATCATTCAACTCTCCAAAACCTTTTTGAGCCTTTATTATAGAATCTTTATAATTAATAATTGTGCTACCTTCAAAAGTAATTTTTGTCCCTTCTATAGTTATATTAGGTGACTCAATATATACTTTTTCTGAAAACCCCTGAGAACTTAACAATATCAATATAATAATTGTTCCAAATACTCTTTTCAAAGGCTCTATTAATTTATAAGCTGCTCTCGTATCTAATAAAACAAATAATATTATTCCAACAATACCAAATATAATATTTGGTATCCACGGTGCGAGATATGGATTTAGGATTCTTTCTTTACCCAAAGCACTTAACCAAGCTCCTGACCCTTGGTATAAAACTACTAAAACAAATGTTGATATAACACTCCAGGACTTGCTTCTGAGGTTTATAAATAAAGACAATGCTACCCCCAATAGAGATATTACAATAGGTGCAAAGGAATTTGAAAACTTTTCTTGATATCCTACAATTAACGCTGATGCATCTCCTCCTAGTTTTTGGGTGATTTCTATCTTATGCTTTAATTCCCTTGTTGTCATATCATTTGGACTTTTAGAAAACCTTAAATACTCTTCTACATTTTTTGAAATATCCAATTCCAATTTTTTAAATGTTATATCTAATTTCAATAAACCATCATCTGTTAATCTAAAAATACGACCATTTTCCATATACCATTTGTCTTTATCTTTAAAGGCTTTTTCAGCATGAAAAACTGTAGTTTTTGAATAATCAACTTCATATAATAAAAGGCCGTATAAAATTCCAGAATCTTTATCTATTTTTCTCACATATAAATATTTTTTATTTTTTTCCACTTCTACAAATTTATTCATTTCAATATTAGCTTCTACATTTTTATAAACATATTTTGAAATGGCCTCTTTGGCCTTCATATTTGATTTAGGAACAATTGTGTCATATAAAGAAAAGGTTAAAAAGGACAAAATAATAGCCAAAAAGATAAAAGGTATGACTATTCTTTTCGATGGAATCCCAAGGGATTGAAGAGCTATTATTTCATTATCATTGGATAACCTAGACAGTACCCAGAATATAGAAAAAAGTATTCCAACTGGAATACCCATAACCAAAAAATATGGTATATGATATGCAATTAAAATAAAGAGCTTATCAATTCCTACCTTATTTCTAACTATTATATCAGAAAGCTGATATAATAATTCTACACTAACAAAAACTATAAAACCAATTAATCCCATAAAAAATGGAGATATAAATTCTTTAGATATATATTTTATCAATTTTTGCATTAATTACTCCCCCAGAGAATAGAAAATATCAAACCCTTCTTTATTACATTTATACCTGTCTCCTGTAAGTATAAAAATAGAATATTCTGCTATGTTTGTTGTCAAGTCTGAAAATTTTTCTAAATTTGATAATATTTCTATGTTTGCCATAATAGACTTAAAATTATCCTTTGTGACTTTCCCCATAAGATTTCTTTTGAAAGCATTATATAAACTATCTACTTCAATGTCAGTTTTACATATGATCTTTGCAAGTTCTATTGCATCTTTTTCCATATATAAATCTCTATTTTCAACTATATTTGAAAATAACCTTAAAGATTCACCAAGCATATTTTGTGATATATCAAATAAATCTTCAAATTGATAAGGATTTATAGAATTAGGATAAGATAATAGATCTATATTATTTTTTGCCATAGTTTCGCATAAATCTGCCATACTTTCTAAAATTCCTATTATTTTATTTCCCAAAAAAACAATTTTAAAATATATTCCATATAAATTATTAATAGCCAATATTTCCATTGACTTATATTCTAACCTGGCCTCAATAAAATCCACTCTCATATCTTGTTTAATTATTTCTCTTGACAAATCTACATTTTTTTCAAAAAAAGCATCTTTAAATTTTAAAAACATTCCTTGAACAAGACGTCCCATTTTTAATATCTCATTATGATAAGAAATTACCTGCTTTTTGGTTTCTTCTGATAATAATTCTATCATATTATTCTCCTTCCAAATCCTAATTTATTATTTAGAACTTTAAAGAATGAATAATCATTTTTCTGAGCTAAAGTAACCTTTTTTTCAGAAGAAGATACTACTACAGCCATACCCGCTTCAATTCTATGTACAATATCTCCATCAACAGTTACATAAGCATTTCCTGCATCAATATGATGAATGATAATTTCAATATAATTATTTGAAGAAACAACAAGTGGTCTTATATTTAGGGAATGTGAAGCTAAAGGGTTTATTGTTATTAAATCTAAAGATGGTTCAATAATTGGTCCTCCCATAGATAATGCATATCCTGTAGAACCTGTGGGTGTGGAAAGAATCACACCATCACCTGCATAATTCAAAACGCTTTCTCCTTTGATTAATATTTCAAGATCAACAGTCCCTATAGGTTGACTTTTTTGTACTGTTATATCATTTAAAGAGATTAATTTTTTTCCTCCTACATAGCATTCCAATAAGAAACGATCTGAATAATGCAAATTATTTGATGCTATATCTTTTGCAGCCTGCTCAATTTCTGTACTATCATATGCAGTTAAAAATCCTAATGTTCCTAAATTAATTCCTACAATAGGAATAGAATTTTCTGCTGATAATTCTGCTACTCTTAATACTGTTCCATCTCCGCCCAAAACAATAAAAATATCTGCTTCTTGATACAAAGAATTATCAGCTAATGCTGATCCCGCTGGCATAATTTTTAATATTTCAATATCATTATTATGAAAAATATCAAAAAATTGTTCCTGAACATCTTCTTTTCTTGCTTTCAATGGATTAAAAAATAATATCGCTTTCACAGGTATCACCTCAACACTCTTGCGAGGTCAAACAATGAATTAACAAGAAAATTATCTAATAAGATTAATAATAATATCGCAACAAATGGTGTGAAATCAACCATACCAAACGTAAAGTTAAAATATCTTCTAATGGGTCTTTCAACTATTTCTGCAATTGAGTCAAAAAAATGTCTTATTGGGTGATGATAATTAAAAGAAATAAAACTAAATATTGCTGATATAATCAATGAAATTTGAAAAAAATTAATTGTAATTCTTAATACAACAGCTATTGCATAAAACAAATTGGCTAATATAAACAATGTTATCAACCTCCTATATTATAATTTCTTTTGCCAAATATAAGTGATCCAATTCTTAACATAGTTGAACCGGATTCTATTGCTATAAGATAATCATTACTCATCCCCATAGATAATTCTCTTAAATCAGGATAATCTTTTACATATTTATCCCTCAACTCTTTTAATCCTAAAAATACCTTTTTAATTTCGTTTTCATCATTTGTATATGGCGCCATTGTCATTAAACCAACTACTTTAACATTTTCATATTTTTCTGCTTGTTTTAAAAGTTCATTTAACTCATTAGGTTCAATTCCGCCTTTTGTTTCCTCTCCGGATACATTTATTTCGATCAAAATTTTTTGAATTTTACTGTGTTTTTTAGCTATTTTATCTATTTCAACTATTTCTTTTTCTCTAAAAACGGAATGAATATATTCAGATATTGGAACTATATATTTAATCTTATTTGTTTGTATTCTGCCTATAAAATGCCATTTAATATCATAATCTTTTAACTCTTCAGCTTTTTTTCTTAATTCCTGAGCTTTATTTTCACCAAAGTTTTTAATTCCAAATTCATATAATTCTTTTATGTATTCAACTGGAAATGTTTTAGAAACTGCTATTAGTAAAATATCATTATAATTTCTATTTACGCTATTTGAATGTTTTTTTATATTTTCTGTGATATTTTTTAGATTTTCTGTAATAAAACTCATTTTAATTCCCCCATAATGAAAATAAGTTTTTATTATCTCTTGCAATTCCTAAATGTTTTAATGCTTTTTCTGTAACCATTCTACCTCTATGAGTTCTAACCAGAAATCCTTTTTGAAGCAAATACGGTTCATAAACTTCACTTATACTATCAGATTCAATACCAAGCGATGCTGCTAAAGCCTTTAATCCAACTGGACCACCTTTATAAAATTCTATTATGGTTTTTAATATTCTTCTATCCATTTCATCTAATCCTTCATGATCTATTTCAAGCAATGTCATCGTTTTATTAACTGAATTTATGTCTATTAAACCCTCATTATTTATTTGAGCATAGTCTCTAACTCTTTTCAATAATCTATTTGCAATTCTTGGCGTTCCGCGTGATCGCTCTGCTATTAATAAAGCTGCTTCTTCAGTTATTTCTACATTAAGTATTTTGGCACTTCTAATGATAATCTTTTTCAATTCTTCTGGTGGATAAAAATTCATTTCCATTATTATTCCAAATCTACTTCTTAAAGGTGCTGCTATTAATCCTGTTCTTGTTGTTGCTCCTATTAATGTAAAATGATTTAAATCTATTCTAATAGACCTCGCTCCAGGACCTTTTCCTATAACAATATCCAATTGAAAATCTTCCATTGCGGAATATAAAATTTCTTCAACTGATCTATTTATTCGATGAATTTCATCTATAAACAAAACATCTCCATTTTGCAAATTAGTTAAAATAGCTGCTAAATCTCCTGCTCTTTCTAAAACTGGTCCACTTGTTACTTGAATATTTGCTCCCATTTCATTTGCAATAACATTAGCCAAGGTCGTTTTACCTAAACCGGGCGGTCCTGCTAATAAAATATGATCAAGTGGCTCTTTTCTTTTTTTTGCCGCATCTATACTAATTTTTAATTTTTCTTTTACCTTTTCCTGACCAATATATTCTTTTAAATACTGTGGTCTAAGATTTATAATTGTATTTTCTTCATTCTTTTCAGCGGGATCTAAAATTCTATCATTCATATAATACCTCCAGACAATCCAATTCATAATATTATATCATATATTTATTTTAAAACAATTATTTTTGAGATAATTTTATTTAATAATTAATGTTGGTTATGATATAATTGTAATTAGCCATTTTTGAAAATAAATTTGGAGGCATTTTATGGAAAAAGATACAAAAGGAACTATATTACTAAAAGGTGATCCTAAAAAAGCTATTATAAAACTTTCAATCCCTTTGATTCTAGCAATGTTGGTACAAACACTATACAATTTAATTGATAGTATTTGGGTTGCCGGACTTGGTTCAAATGCCCTAGCAGCAATAGGGTTATATTTCCCAATATTTATGATTGTAATTTCGTTGGCATCTGGACTTGGAGTTGGTGCAAGTTCTGCAATATCAAGAAAAATAGGTGAAAAAGATAAAAGTGGTGCAGATTCTGCAGCTATAATTTCTATTTTTTTATCCATAATTATAGGGGTAATTACAACAATAGTATTTTTAACTTCTATAAGATCTATTTTGACCTCTCTTGGCACAAGTAAGAAGACCCTACAATTATCTCTTGATTATGCATATATTTTAATATTTTTTTCACCACTTTTAATTTTCAATAATACAGCAAATGGAATATTGAGAGGTGAGGGTGATGCTAAAAAAGCTATGTATGCTATCGCTGCTGGCTCTTTATTAAATATAGGACTTGATCCATTATTTATATACGGATTTAAATTGGGAATAAAAGGTGCTGCTTATGCTACAGTTATTTCTTTTGGTATTTCCACACTTTTAATTATATATTGGATGTTTATAAAAAAAGATACATATTTAACAATTACTTTTAAAGATTATAAATACGACTCAAAAATATTAAAAGATATTTTAAAGGTTGGCATACCTGCTTCATTATCTCAAATCTCTATGTCTGTTGCTATATTTGTTTTAAATATATTTGCTGTTAAAGCAGGTGGAGATTTAGGAGTTGCTGTTTTTACCAGTTCATGGAGAATAATAAATTTCGGAACTGTTCCATTAATAGGGATTGCAATGGCCGTAACTTCAGTAACAGGTGCTGCTTACGGACAAAAAAATAGTAAAAAATTGTCAGATGCACATTTATTCTCCATAAAATTCGGAGAAATTATAAGTTTTTTTGTAATGACTATTATTTTTGTCTTTTCACCACAAATCGCAAAATTATTTACATATTCTAAAGGTTCTTCTGTTATTTATAATGACTTAGTTATAGCTTTAAAAGTTATGAGTTTATTCCTTCCAGGTGTTCCTTTTGGTATGTTCACTTCATCAATGTTTCAAGGTATTGGGCAGGGGATTAAAAGTTTTGTTGCCTCTATTTATAGAACGCTTATTATGCAGGTGTTTTTTTCATGGCTGTATGTATTCGCATTAAATTTCGGACTAATCGGTGTTTGGTGGGGGATTGTTACTGGAAATGCTGCTTCTTCGATAATTACTTTTACATGGGGGAGAGTCACTATAAATAAAATTAAATATTTAGATAAAAAATAAGAACACGATATTCATAAAATAGGAAAAGATCTTTTTCTATTTTTTCGCAATTATTTTATATCTATTATATTTTCTATCTTCATTCCTACAAACTGTATTACTTGCGTAATTAAAATTAAAATAATTAAATCATACATTAAAATATCAAATCTAAATCTTTGATATCCATAATTTATAGCCATTGCACCTAATCCTCCTGCTCCAACCGCACCTGCTATAGCTGTATAATTTACAAGGTTTATTAGTAACAAAGTTATATTAGAAACAATTTTTGGTAACATTTCAGGGATAAGAATCTTCACTATAAATTCAAAATTATTCATTCCTAATGTATGTGCAGTATCAATCATTTCTTTCGATAATGAATTAAAAGTACTTTCACTTAATCTTGCCATAAAAGGTATTGCGGCAATCGTTAAAGATACTATTGCTGATTTAGGACCTATTATTGTTCCTGCTATTAACTTTGTTAAAGGTATAACTAATACAATTAATATAATAAAGGGTATAGATCGAAATATATTAATAACAACATCAAAAATTCTATATATAATCTTTGATATTTTAAGTTGGCTGATAGATGTTAAGTATAATATTATTCCTAAAGGTATTCCAAAAATAACGCTTAAAAAACCCGAAAAAAATGTCATATATAATGTTTCTAATGTTGCCTTAACTAATTCATTTATAATGTTCAAAGCATTAACACCTCCAAAGCATAAACATGTTTTTTTAATTCATTTATAAATTCATTTGTTTTTTCTCCTTCTATTTCTATAATTAATTTTCCAAATGGTGCATTTTTAAAATCTTCTATTTTACCATATAAAATATTGAAAGTAATATCATATTTTTTAGAAATTTCGTTTAAAATTGGTTTTCCAACATTTTCTCCATAAAAAATAACCTTTATTATTTCTCCATTTTTAAATTTCAACTTGCTATAATCATAATTAATATCTTTATAAAACTCTTCATTTAATTCCTTTTCAAATTCAGAAAAAAATCTATATACTTCACCAAAATAATGAACACTTCCATTTTTTAAATACAAAATTTTATCACAAATTCTCTTTATTACATCCATTTCATGTGTTACTATAATTGTTGAAATTTTCATATCTTGATTAATTTTTAATATTAATTCAAGAATTTTTTCTGTAGTTTTTGGATCAAGCGCAGATGTTGGTTCATCCAAAAATAAAATATCAGGATTAGAAACAATTGCCCTTGCAATTGAAACTCTCTGTTTTTCGCCACCTGACAAATGTGCCGGAAATGCGTTTTTCCTATGTTCAAGACCAACTTTTTTTATAATATTAGATACTTTTTCTTCTATTTCATTTTCTTTATTTAAGATTAAAGGCAATGAAATATTTTCAAAAACAGTTTTTCTTGATAATAAATTGTAATGTTGAAAAGCCACTCCTATTTTTTTTCTAAATTTCCTTAAATCTTTTCTTGATAATTGGGTTAAATTAATATTATCAAATAATATTTCGCCATGAGGTCTTTCAAGTAAATTCAAAGCTCTTAATAGAGAAGACTTTCCGGCACCGGAAAGTCCTATAATTCCTAATATTTCTCCTTTTTCTAATTTAAAAGTTATATTCTTTAATACATGATTTTCTCCATCATATATAAGATTTAAATTTTTCACTTCTAACAATTCATTCACTCTCCTTAAAAGGTTGGTACAACAGCACCTTTATATTTTTCTAAAATAAAATCCTTAACTTTTTTTGATTGTAATAATTTAATTAAAAGTTGAATTTCTTTATTATCTTTATTTTTTTCTTTTACTGCTATAATATTTGCATATGGTGAATTAGCATTTTCTATAAATATTGCATCTTTTAGTGGGTTTAATCCATTTTCTATTGCATAATTTGTATTTATTACCGCACCAATTACAGAGGTATCTTCTTTATATGTCCTTGGCAAATATGCTGCATCTAATTCAACGAAATCCAAATTATATTTATTTTCTTCAATATCATTAATAGTAACTTTTAAAGAATTCGTATCCTTTAATTTTATTAATCCATTCTCCTGTAATAACAACAATGCCCTTCCTTCATTTGTTGCATCATTCGGAATTACCACTTTATCGCCTGATTTAAATTCTTTTATTGATTTTTTTGAATAAAACCCCATAGGTTCAACATGGATTTTTGCAATTGATATTAAATCTTTATATCCTTTGCTTTTTGAAAACTCCTCTAAATAAGGTACATGTTGAAAATAATTTGCATCGATCTGTTCTTCTTCTAATGCTATATTCGGCTGAACATAATCATTAAAAACTACAATCTCTAATTTATATCCGCTTTCTTTTTCAAAGTCATCTTTAATAAACTCAAGGATTTCTGCGTGTGGAACAGCTGTTGCACCAATTTTCAATACCTTTTCTTCTTTTGTACAACCAATAAAAATAACTAAAATTAACAATAAAACCACAAATAAAAACTTTTTCATAATATCACCTCCAAGAATTTTTATAAAAAAATAAGGCCGGTTATTTTCATAACCGGCCTTCTCAATTAATTCCACTCAGCACAAAAACAGAGTGGCATTAATCTTCTTAAAAAGAAGACCGGTATGCCACATCATCATCATATGTACTTTATATAATCTTTTTAAATTATTACTTAATCTCATAATATCACCCGAATATATTTTTTCATTCTATTTATATTTTTTCGTATTCTAACATATAAATCATCTAGATGTCAAGTAAACAAAAGATTATTAAAGTAAATAAAATGTAAATGAAAAAGAGCTGAAAATCAGCTCTTTTCTTAAGGATAAACTCTATATAATGTCCTTGCAAAAGGTATTGCTTCCCTTATATGCTTTAAACCACAAATCCAAGCAACTGTTCTTTCAATTCCTAAACCAAAACCACTATGAGGGACTGATCCATATTTTCTTAAATCAAGATACCATTGATATTCTTCAATTGGCAAATTATTTTCTTTTAATCTTTCTAAAAGCACTTCTTCTTGCCAGATTCTTTCTGATGCTCCAATAATTTCACCATAACCTTCTGGAGCAATCATATCATCACATAAAACAACATCAGGATTTTCAGGATCTGGCTGCATATAAAATGCTTTTACTGATTTTGGATACTTTTCAATAATAACAGGTCTATCAAATTCTTCAGAAATCAACGTTTCATCATCCGCTCCTAAGTCTTCACCCCATCTTATATCCGAACCTTTTTTATTCAATAATTTTATAGCATCTGTATATGTAATTCTTGGGAATGGTGCTTCTATTTTTTCTAATTTTGAAATATCTCTATCAAGAGCTTTTAAATTTTCCGATGCATTTTCTAAAACTTTTTTTACAACGTAAGACACCAAATTTTCCTGTAATTTCATATTATCTTCGTGCGTGTAATATGCTACCTCTGCTTCATTCATCCAAAATTCTATTAAATGTCTTCTTGTTTTTGACTTTTCAGCTCTAAATGTAGGCCCTAAGTTATATACCTTTCCCAAAGCCATTGCTGCTGCTTCTAGATATAATTGACCCGTTTGAGCTAAATAAACCTTTCCATAATCAAAATATTCTATTTCAAATGTATTACCTGCACTCTCGCCAATTGAACCTGTAAATATTGGTGTATCTATTAAAACAAACCCATTATTATTATAAAATTCTCTTATGGCTTTAATTATTTCATGCCTGATTTTTAATATATGAAACTGTCTTCTTGACCTTAACCACAAATGTCTATGTTCCATTAAAAAATCAATACCATGCTCTTTTTTTGAAATTGGATAATCTTCTGTTGGATTATGTACTATCTCAACATCTTCTATATGTAACTCAAAACCAACAGGCGATCTTTGATCTTCTACAACAACTCCTTTAACTATTAAAGAACTTTCCATTTTTAATTTTTTCACCTGAGCATATTTTTCTTCTCCTAAAGTGTTTTTTTCAACAACACCTTGAACAAACCCCGTACCATCCCTTAACTGTAAAAAGGCTATTTTTCCACTTGCTCTTTTGTTCCATAACCACCCTTTAAACTCTACTTTCTGGCCTATATATTTTTTCATATCTTTAATATATACCCATTCCATATTTCTCCCTCCCAAATATTCAATTTTTATATATTATAACATATAATATGTTATAATTAAATTAAATAATCTTTGAAAGGGGGCAATGTTATGGATAAAACTAAGGATAGATTTATAGGCGCATTATTTGGTTTAATTGTAGGAAATGCTTTAGGTGCTCCCTATAAAAACTTGAATGTAGAAAAAATAACAGACTTTTCAAAGGGCGGTATTTATGGTTTAAACATTGGAGAGTGGACAGATTCTGCCTCAATGGCTTTATGTCTCGCTGAAAGTTTAATTGAAGATGGATTTGATTTAGACAGCCAAATAAAAAAATACCTAAAATGGATTGATGACGGATATTTATCTTCTAAAGATAAAGCTTTTGGCATAGATAACCAAACAATGGATGCATTAATATATTATGAAAAATATACCAAATTTGCTGATATTACAAATATCGATTCAAATAAATCTTTAGCAAGATTAGCTCCTATTCCCATGTTTTTTAAAAATTCATTTAAAGACGCTATATATTATTCTGGACAAAGTTCTTATACCACACATAATAATATTTATTCAATCCACTCCTGCAAATTACTTGGTGGAATTATTCAACAGGCTATTAATGGCGAAAATAAAAAATTTTTAATGAATGAAATTCATAAGAAAATGGATTTGGTATATGACGTAAGATTAAGAGTTGTTGATATTAAATACAAATCAAAAGAACAAATAAGATCATCATCTGCTTCTTTGGATTCTTTAGAAATAGCATTATGGGCATTTTATAATACCAATAATTTTAAGGATGCTGTTTTAACTGCTATTAATTTTAAGGGAGATACTGATACAATTGGGGCTATAATAGGGCAATTAGCTGGATCATATTATGGATACAGTAACCTCCCTAAATTATGGATATTGAAAATCGCAAAAAAAGATTTAATAATGGAAATAATAGAGAACCTTTATAATGCTTCTATTTCAACCGAATGAAATTTTTGAAGTTTTTATAAGCCTCAATTTGAGGCTTTATTTTTTTATCTATATAAAAAATATTTAATTAATTTTATTAGATTTTTTCACTTAATAGCATATAACAACTACAAATGATATTTAATTATTAATAACCGCTCCATTTTATAATTGATAAAAAATTTTTTTTGTTGTATAATTAAAAAGAAAATTTTCTTTTTAATTTGTTTTAAAAAAAAATAATTCTCTAAAAGGGGGTATTTTTATGAAAAAGCTTTTTGTATTCATGCTGGTATTGGTATTGATATCTACTGTTTTTGGGAAAATTACATTTTGGACAACACAAGTAGAATCGAACAGAATGCAGAGAATTAGGGCATTAGCAACTATTTTCAAAGCACAAACTGGTATTGACGTGGAAGTTATCCCAGTAGAAGAAAATGATATGTTAAAACAAATTCCTATTGCAAAAAACGCTGGCACATTGCCTGATATTGTAGAAGGAGGAATTGAACCATTATTATTATTAGGTTCTCAAAACTTCTTAGATGAAGATTTAGCAACAAAAATTATTATGGACTTTGGCGATATTTATGATGGTGCTGCAAGATTGTTAAGCAACGGCAAAGGAAAGTATTATGGCATTCCATTTCACGCTTGGGTTCAAGGTATATGGTATAGAAAAGATATGTTTGCATCTCAAGATCTCGGAGATCCTGTAACTTGGTATAATATTGCATTAGCTGCAAAAGTATTAAATAACCCTGCAAAAGGGGTTTATGGTATAATCTTACCTAAAAAGGCTGATGCTTATGCCGAACAAGTATTCACAGAAGTTGCATTAGCAAATGGCGCAAGACCTATTGATGAAAACGGGAACATTACATTTAATACTCCTGAAATGATTGAAGCTTTTAGATTCTACAAAGAATTAGGAAAATATTCAAAACCTGGATTCACAACTGTTTTAGATGCTTTAAAGGGATATTTAAATGGAGAAACTGCTATGATTTTCTATTCAACATATATTATGGATGATATTGCTGTTGAAGAGGTTCAAAAAGGAAGAATAAATAAGTTTAATCCTCAATTAGTAAAAAATACAGGTTTTGCTAATAAAATGATAAACACAAGACCTACATCTTATGGGCAGGTTGTTGCATTAGGTATAACAAAAAATGCTAATAAAGATGAAGCTGAAAAATTTGTTAAATTTTTAATGTCAGATAAGAATTATGTATATTGGGTACATATGGCACCAGGCGGGATGAATCCAACAAGAAAATCTGTTGCTGAAAGTGATGCTTTCTTAGATAATTCAGTTTTGAAAAGATATGGAAAAGCAAAAATCGCAGAAATTGTTGCCGCTTTGGATTCTGTTGAAAGATTTGAATTTATTGATGGTAAGGTTATAACTGATATGAGCAAATTGAGTGCAAATTTTGTTATAGGAAAAGCTATTAATTATATGTTTGCAAATGACTGGACTCCACAAAAAACAGCTATGTGGGCACAAAAAGAAGCTGAAAAAGTATTAGGAAAATAATGATTTTTCATAAAGGGGGATTCCAAAAATCCCCCTTTTTTTAAAAAAAGGAGGTTTTACAATGCCTGCAATTTCTTTAAAAGAAAAAGACGCAAGGTTCGGATGGAAACTGGTTTTGCCGACTGTTATACTTATTGCTTTATTAATTTTATACCCCGTTATTTATAATATTTATTTAAGTTTTTTTGAGGTATCTATTTCAGATGCCCCAAATAGGTTTGTAGGATTACAAAATTATGTCGAAATACTTGGAGATTCTTCATTCTGGAAATCATTTGGTATTACTATATTGTTCACACTTACTACCGTTATTGGAAGTATTCTTTTAGGTTTAGGCGTGGCTCTATTAATGAATAGAGAATTCCCTGGAAGAGGCTTTGTTAGAGCTCTATTGTTATTACCATATGTCACTCCATTAATTGCAATTGTGTTTGCCTGGAAATATATTTTCTTACCTATTGATGGACCATTAATGAAAATTTTAGCTGTTTTTGGAATGGATCCAGGAAATGATTTTGTTAATAACCCAAACAATGCTTTTTGGGTTGTTTCTGTATTCAATATTTGGCGAAACTTTCCATTTGTATACTTAATGTTATTATCACGATTACAATCTATCCCTACAGATTATTACGAAGCTGCTGAAATAGATGGAGCTACTAACTGGCAAAAATTTTTACACATAACATTACCAGAATTATATTTTGTTATTGCTTCTGTTGCATTGCTAAGGGGTATATGGAATTTTTATAAATTCGATGAAGTTTATCTTATGTCTAAATTCGCAAATACTTTACCCATATACATTTATGAAAAAGCTTTTTCTGGAATCCCTGAACAAGGTGTTGCTGCAGCGATTGCTACAATTTTATTTATAATAATGATATCATTAATTGGCTTCTATGTAAAGAAGGTGTTAAAATGGTAAAGAAAAAAAGCTTTTTAAGAACTTTTATTTTTTGGTTTTTAATTACATTATTGGTTGTTTTTATTACTTATCCTTTTGCCTGGATGTTATCTGTATCTTTTAGATATGATACTGATGCTTTTGAACCTGGAATCATACCAGAGAGACCCACTCTTGAAACATATGCTATACTTTTAGGATTTAAAAAATCACTTCGTGAAGAATTAAGTAATGAACAACAACAATTACTTGAAATAATAAAAACGTTACCTAAAGAGCAGCAAGAAGCAGTATTATCTCAAATTACAGCTCAAAGAAAAAAGGAATCCTTCCCATTTCTAAGATTTTTTAGAAATAGTTTGGTAATTGCAGGTTTAAGTGCTTTGGTAAGTTTGATACTTTCTATTTTCGGAGCATATGCTTTTAGTAGAATAGATTTCAAAGGAAGAGGAACTATTCAACGTGGTGTGTTGATTGTTTATCTTTTTGGAGGTACAATATTAGCAGTTCCATTATATCAAATTTTTGTAAAAATTGGCCTTACTTCTTCAGGATTTAAATCAGCTATAGCTTTATTTATTATCTATATTGTTCAAACAATACCTGTTTCCTTATATATGCTTGGAAATTATTTTAGAACAATTCCAAGATCTATTGAGGAAGCTGCTATTATAGATGGCACAACACGAATGGGTGTTATCACAAAAATAATAATTCCTTTATCTTTACCTGCTATAATTACTGTATATATTTATGCTTTTATGATAGCATGGAATGAATTTTTATTTGCATCTATTTTTGTAAGACCTTTCCCGGAATTTTATACTTTGCCTTTAGGTTTAAATGAAATCTTTAATTCTGAACATGCTATATGGGCAAAAATGATGGCTGCTTCTGTAGTAACAGCTATACCAGTAGTTGCTCTATTTATGATGATGGAAAAATATTTAACAGGTGGTTTGACTGCTGGAGGGGTAAAAGAATAAGAGGTGAATATTATGATAATTAACAAAATCAAAGGAATTTATAACTCATTAACAAAAAGGGAAAAGAAGGTTGCCGATTATATTATAGAAAGAGCTCCTGATGTTATACATTATAGCATAACAGAATTGGCTAATTGGTCTGAAGTAAGTGAAACTACTGTATACAGAGTAATTAAAAAATTGGGTTTTACTGGTTATCAAGAATTCAAAATTTTACTTGCTAAAGAATTATCAGAACCACCATTAGATACTTCCAAAAAAGAGGATTTGTTTTCTCATTTTCATAACAAAATTTGTAATAGCTTAAATATTATATATCAAAATTTAAATAAAGAATTACTAAATAAAATTGCAGAAAGAATTTTAAAATCAAAGAAATTAATATTTTTTGCCGTTGGAAGATCCTTTCCTGTAGCTCTTGATAGTTCTTTGAAATTTGCTGCTTTAGGATTACCTACTGCAGCATATTCTGATCCACATATGCAGGTTATTGTTGGAGCTAATTTAAACGAAGAAGACACTGTTATATCAATTAGCCATTCTGGCTATATTAGAGATGTTTTTAAATCTACTCAAATAGCTAAAGATGCCGGTGCTCATACAATAGCTATAACATCAGGTGTTGATTCTCCTTTAAGTTTGGTCGCTGATGAAGTGGTATATACTACACCAAGTGATCCTTCTGAAAATGAATTTACCCATGATAGAATAGGCGAAATGTATATAATAGAATTATTATATAATCTGGTTGTTTCTAAAAAATTCAACGATGAACATTTTGACAAGCTAAAAAATGTTATTAAACCAAAGAAATTTTGAAATAGAGGTGTTTCCAATGATTCAAAATATATATGATAAGTTAAAGTTTTTATATACAGAAAATGCAGATGTTCTTTATAATAAACTAATGAATTTAATAGAAAAATACAAAATTTCTGATAAGGAAATAAATTTAACAGAGAAGGATGTTATTTTAATTACATATGGTGATTCTATAAAAAGAGATGGAGAAAAACCATTACAAACATTGCATAAATTTTTAAATGACCATGTTAAAGGTATTATTAACACCGTTCATATATTACCTTTTTTTCCATATTCATCAGATGATGGATTTTCTGTAATTGATTATAAGAAAGTAAATCCAGAATTAGGTGATTGGAGTGACATTGAAAGATTATCTAAAGATTATAATCTGATGTTCGATGCCGTTATTAATCATATTTCAAAATCAAGCAAATGGTTTCAAGAATATTTAAAAGGAAATCCGAAATTTAAAGATTATTTTATTGAGCAGGAACCTGTTGATGAACTAAAATACGTCACAAGGCCAAGGGCATTACCTTTATTACACGTATACGAAACCAACGAAGGGAAAAAACATATATGGACTACCTTTAGCGAAGATCAGATTGATTTAAATTATAAATCAGAAAATCTATTTTTAGAAATTGTAGAAATATTATTATTTTATGCAAAAAAGGGCGCAAAATTAATTAGATTAGATGCTATTGGCTATTTATGGAAAGAGGTTGGAACTTCATGTATTCATTTAAAACAAACGCATATAATGATACAACTATTTAGAGATATTCTTAATCTTACAGCAAAAAATGTTATTTTAATTACAGAAACAAATGTACCTCACAAAGAAAATATTTCATATTTTGGCAATGGTTACAATGAAGCACAAATGGTTTATAATTTTTCATTACCTCCACTTGTTTTACACTCTTTTTTATCAAAAAATGCTAAATACATATCACAATGGGCAAATACTTTGGAAACTCCAAGTGATAAAACTACATTTTTTAATTTTTTAGCTTCACACGACGGAATAGGGCTAATGCCTGCAAAAGGAATTTTAAAAGACGAAGAAGTTGATTACTTAGTTGAACACACATTAAAAAATAGAGGTTTAGTGTCTTATAAAAGTAATCCAGATGGCACTAAATCTCCATATGAATTGAATATAAATTATTTCGATGCATTATACGAAAAAAATGAAACTATGGATTTAAATATAAAAAAATTTGTTTCAGCTTATGCTATAGCTTCGTCTATGAAAGGCGTTCCTGGCATATATATTCATAGCTTACTTGGTTCAAGAAATTATTACGAAGGCGTAAAAATAACAGGTATGAATAGAAGTATTAACAGAGAAAAATTAGATTATGCCAAATTGGAAAAAGAAATAAATGATCCAAATTCATTAAGATATAGAATTTTTAATGCAATGAAAAATATGCTTAAAATTAGAACAAATCATAAAGCATTTAATCCTAAAGGAATTCAAAAAGTTTTATTTTTAGACAATAGAGTTTTTTCTTTTATTAGAGAGTATGAAGATGAAAAAATTTTAATTTTAACAAATGTTTCAAATGAAAAAGTTCTAATAAATATAGAAAATACATTATCTGAAAGACCTTTTGATTTACTCTCTAATAAAGAAATAGAAACAAAAAATAATGAATTAATCATTTATTTAAAACCTTACGAAACTATGTGGATAAAATAAAATTTAAATACCTCTTGACATACAATGTAACATATGATACAATATATTCAAATTTATTTTAGGGGTGTATATTATGAGTATTAATAAAATTTTTCAAATTAAAAATATAAATAGCTATTATTATTGGTATGGTAAGGGCATCCACAAAGATGACCTCCATGCCTCTTTTGTCATATTTGTTTAGGTGTGAGGTTAATGCAGGTGGATGCCAAATGGCATCCACCTTTTTTTATTTAAAAAAAATTTTCTAACATAAATCTAACATAAAAATTCTGGAGGTGTTATTATGAAAAAGTTGGCGTTATTAGTAGTATTATTAGTTACTTTAACAGGATTTTCTCTAACAGTTGGTATTACACAAATTGTAGATCATCCAGCTTTAAATCAGGTAAAAGACGCTATTATTAAAACTATTAAAGAAAAGCATCCTGAGGTTAAAATAGTTTTTCAAAATGCTCAAGGGTCATATCAAAATGCTGTCTCTATTGCTCAAGAATTTAAAAATTCTGCAGATATTATAATTGCAATAACTACACCAAGCGCACAAGCTGCTGCTAATACTATTAAAGATAAGCCTTTAATATTTTCGGCTGTAACTGATCCTATTAGTGCTGGTTTAATAAAAAGATTTGGAAAAAACGAAGGAAATATCGTTGGTTTAAGCGATCTTCTTCCTGTAAATGTTCATTTGTCATTATTGAAAAAGGTTTTTCCAAAAGCTCATAATGTTGGAATTATTTTTAATCCCGGAGAACAAAATTCAAAAACATTATTGGAATTATCAAAAAAATTTGCAAAAGATTTGAATTTAAATATAATAGAAATCCCAGGAACAACATCTTCTGAGATGATAACTTCGTTAAATACAAAAATAAAAGATATTGATGTTGTATATATTTTCACAGACAATCTCCTTGCTTCTTCAATGGAAAGTGTGTCTAAAATACTTAATGATAATTCTATCCCTTCTATTTCTGGAGATATTGAACTAGCTAAACAAGCAAAAAGCGTTATCGGCTTTGGCTTTGACTATTACTCATTAGGTTTAGAAACTGGTAAAATGGCAAATGAAATTATAGATGGAAAAAACCCTTCAGATTTAGAGTCTAAAACCATGGATATGAGTGCGTTGAATTTATTAATAAATTTAAAATCTGCTAAAAGATTTAATATTGACATTCCAGAGTCACTTTTAAATGTTGCCGATACTATTGTGAGGTGAATATATGATCGAAATTATTGAACAAGGTATAATATTGGCCATACTGTCTCTCGGTGTATTTACTACCTTTAAGATTATAGACACTCCAGATTTAACAACAGATGGTTCCTATGTTTTAGGCGGATCAATAACTGTTATATTATTACACAATAATATTCATTGGATTTTCGCACTATTAATTGGTGGAATATTTGCCGGTATTTCTGGTTTTTTTACAGGGTTAATTCATACTAAAGCAAAAATAAATCCCTTGCTTGCAAGTATTTTGGTAATGATTATGCTTTATTCGATAAATATTAGAATAATGAATGGGCCAAATTTATCTTTACCAAAAACATCAGTGGAATCATCTGTAAATCTTTCTGGAACAAAATTAGATTTTTTATTAGAAAATAATAATAATGTCACATTAGGAAAAGATGCTTCATTTTCATTTGTTAATCCATTTGAAACCTATGCTCTTTTAAAATTATCCTTTATAACTATTCTTATATTTTTATTATATTATTTATTTCTTAAAACAGAATTGGGAACATTATTAAGAGCATTTGGTTCAAACAAGCAAGGTGTTTTAACAATAGGTGTAAATCCTGATATTATAAGTATTTTAGGTCTATCTATAGGAAATTTTTTAGTTGGTATAAGCGGTGGCTTATTTTCTATTTATGCCGGTTTTTCAGATGTAAATATGGGACAGGGTATGTTAGTTACGGGATTAGCTGCTGTCATTTTAGGAGAAATTGTTTTTAAAAGTGATTTCTTATTAAAAATCCCTGCCCCTCTTATTGGTGGGATATTATATCAAGTTATAATAAGCATGGTTATAAAATACGGATATAATATAGGGTTCAAAGCAAGTGACCTAAAATTAGCAACTGCATTGTTTATAATAATTGTAATATCTTTAAGAAATTCGGAGGTGAAAAAATGGTTGAACTCAAAAATATCACTGTCATTTACAACCACGGAAAAACCAATGAAAAAATTGGTTTAAAGAATTTTAATTTGAAAATAAATAGTGGAGATTTTATTACAATTATTGGTTCTAATGGGGCAGGCAAATCTACCCTATTCAAAGTTTTAATGGGATTGGTAAAACCCTTAAAAGGCGATTATATAATAAATAATAAAAATATGAATAACGCTACACCCTTTCAACTTTCAAAAATGATTAGTATTGTATATCAAAATCCTGACATGGGTGTATTTCCTGATTTAACCATAAAAGAAAATTTAATTTTAGGTGCAAAAAAAGGTTTAAGATTTTTTAAATTCGGAAAATTACCTTCCTTAGACTTATTAAAAAGATTAGATATGGGGTTAGAAAAAAGATTGAATACAAAAGTAAAAGAATTGTCTGGTGGACAAAAACAGGCTCTTGCCTTAATACTGGCAACTATGTCTAAACCAAAATTGTTATTATTAGATGAACATACTGCTGCTTTAGATCCAAGAGTTACTGAAAAAATTATGGAATTAACATTAAGAATAAACAAAGAACTTAATATAACCACTTTAATGATTTCACATAATACACTTGTTATTTCAAAATATTGTGATAAAATTATAAGGATAGAAGACGGTGAAATTGTACACGCTGCATAATTAAATCAAAAAAGTGGTGAAAAAATGGAAAATGTGGAAAAATATATAAAAGAGAAAAAATTACAGTTTGATACAAAAAAACTATTTAAAAATCATAATCAAAAAATAGCTGTAATGTGTTATGCAGAAAATGAAGAAAATGAAATTTTAATGCTTGAAAGAATAAAAGAACCTTTTTCCGGAAAATTAGTTCCACCAGGTGGGAAAGTTGAAACAAACGAAGATATTGAAAAAGCTATAAGAAGAGAGTTTTTAGAAGAAACAGGATTTATATTAAATGATTTAAAATTGAAGGTTTTTACTTCTGAAGAAGGCCCAGAACATTATAATTGGATATTGTTCATTTTTCTTGGGAAAATAAAAAAAAGAAAATTAAATTATTGTAATGAAGGTATTCTAAAGTGGATTAAAAAAAATAAACTTTTAGAAGAAAATCTAACTAATATAGACAAAAAGATTCTTCCATATTTATATGAAAAAAAAGGTTTATTTTTTATTGAAATTAATTATGATGAAAATAAAAATGCTGAAATCTTACATGTTGAGAAAATAGAGACCTATTAAGGTCTCTATTATATTTCTCTTACTTCCTTAATTCCAAATTTTACAGAAGCTATAATCAAAGCTGATAATAATATCAAAGCACCTATAATTTGCTGAGTGTTCATTCTTTCTCCTAAAAATATATATGCTGATAACATGGCAAAAATTGGTTCTCCAACAAAAATAAACGCTGTTGTATTTGTAGAAACAACCTTTTGATACTTTAATTGAATAAGTGTTGCAAATATCGTTGCAAATAAAGCTGTAAACATAGCAGTTCCAAACATAGACCATGTAATATGAATAGGCTTAGTAAATGATAATATTCCATTTAATACAGCAACTATAAGAAATTGATAGCCCAACAATGATGTTTCTTTTTCAACTTTGGAATATTTTGTAATATATACCATTGATAATGCAAAGGCTATGGCACATATTACTGTTAAAAAATCTCCTAAATTAAAACCAGAAATACCTCCTGACAACAAATACGATCCTATAGCTGCAAGGGGAAGAGCTATTATATGATTCATATGAGCTTTTTCTTTTTCTATTAAATAAGAAAAAAATGGAACCATTATTATATATAAGGAGGTTATAAAACCACTTTTAGATGCTGTTGTTAAGGTTAACCCTATTGTTTGAGTAATAAATCCTAATGCTATAAAAATTCCTATTATAACTCCATGTTTAAACGATTGCTTTTTCCAGATAAGAAATGATAATAATGAAGCAATGGCAAACCTCATTGTAAGAAAAATATATACATCATTGCTTCCAACATTCATTTTTACTAATGGAAATGTACTTCCCCATATAAAGGTAACTAAAATTAATAAAAAATAAGCCTTAACCACATTTACTCCCCCCATCTTTGTTTAGTTTTACTAATTATTTTATCATATAATGTTTCTCATGTCAAAAAAACAAGATGGATTTATGTTATAATAAAAATAATTTATGTTATAATAAAAATAAAAGGTTATAAAAAGGGGGGGATTTTATGGCTTCAAAGGTTTATTTTACAAATTTAAGAACAAGACCTGGAATGAATCTACTTGATAAATTAGAGAACTTAGTAAAAAAAGCTGGAATATTAAATATTGATTTCGAAAATAAATTTGTTGCTATTAAATTACATTTTGGAGAACCTGGAAACCTTGCATATATCAGACCTAATTATGCAGCAAGGTTGGTTAAATTAATTAAAGAATTGGGAGGTCGTCCATTTTTAACCGATTCGAATACTCTTTATTCTGGTAGAAGAGCAAATGCTCTCGATCACCTTGAAAGCGCATATGAAAATGGTTTTAATCCATTATCGACTGGATGTCAGGTTATTATAGCTGATGGATTAAAAGGTACAGAATATATTGAAATCCCAATTAATTTAGAATATTGTAAAACCGCAAAAATAGGATCGGCTATAGTTGATAGTGATATAATCATATCTATGGCACATTTTAAAGGTCATGAACAAGCTGGTTTTGGTGGAACGTTAAAAAATTTAGGGATGGGTTGTGCATCAAGAGGTGGCAAGTTGGAATTACATTCTACATCTCAACCTAAAATTGTAGAAAAAAATTGCGTTGGATGTGGTATTTGTGTAAAAAATTGTGCTCATGATGCCATTCATTTAAATGAAGATAAAATCGCATATATTGATTATGAAAAATGCGTTGGATGTGGTCAATGTGTAGCTGTTTGCCAATATAATGCTGCACAGGTTGTGTGGAATGAGTCTTCTGAAATAATGAATAAAAAAATCGCAGAATATACTTATGCCATAGTAAAAGATAAACCTGCATTTTATATAAACTTTATTATGAATGTTTCTCCAGATTGTGATTGTTGGTCTAATAATGATTATCCTATCGTTCCTGATATTGGTATTGCGGCTTCCTTTGATCCTGTCGCTCTTGATATGGCAAGTGTTGATTTAGTTAAAAATGCACCTGTACTTCCTGGAAGTAAAATTTATAAAGATCATTCACATGATTTCTTAGGAAAAGATAAATTTAAGTTTGTCCATCCTAATGCTGATTGGGAAGCGGGGTTAAATCATGCAGAAAAAATTGGTCTTGGAAGTAAAGATTATGAAATAATATTAATATAATAGCAGCTTAGCTGCTATTATATTAATTTGTGTTCTCCATATAATAATGGTATTTCAGTTTTTAATAACTCTTCTTTTTCAACTTTTCCAATATATATTGTATGGTCTCCCGCATCTGCTTTGTTAACTATTTTGCATTCAAAAAAAGCTACAATATTTTTTATTTTAGGTATTCCATTTTCAGTTAATTCATAATTTACATTTTCAAATTTATTGTATTTTTCTCCACTTCTACTTCCAAAATACCTCGCTATTTCCATTTGCTCTTTTGATAAAATACATATACCAAATTTATCAGTCTCCTCTAGCAGTTTGTGAGAATATCTTTCCTTCCCTATTGAAATAGCTATCATAGGTGGCTTTATCGATACTCTAGTTATCCAAGCAACTGTTATTCCATTTATTTTCCCATTTGAATTCATGGTTACAATAGAAGTCGCATTATATATTTTTCCTAAAGCACCCATATAATCACTCCTTCAAAAAAGCGCCTTTTGGCGCTTTTTTTTGTTTTTATCTAAAATTTTCAAAAAACTTGTATAACTCTATATTTTATAATTAAAATACTCTTTTGATTCTCTAAAGAAGAGATTGGCTTCATCCTGAAAGCGTCAAAGGGGCTTTTTTAATTATTATCTTTCATCATATTTCTCAATGTTACTTTTATTTCTTCTATAACTTTTTGTGACTTTGTTTTTATTTCTTCATCATTTGTGATTGACACTATTTTTTCAAAAGCCTGAAATATTTTTTCCAGTTCCGGTTGAATTACATCTTTTGGTTGTGATGGAATATATTGCTTTATATATTGATAATATGTATAATTATATTCAAATGAAATTTGTGGATCATCTGGATTTAATTGATATAATCTTATTAAAGTATCCATATCTTTATTTTTCATATACATTTCTTCTAAGACATTGAATTCTTTACTTTTCAATTCATTCAGATATTTTTCAGTATCGCTAATATCTATTTCTTTTGTAAATAATTCTGGATACATAACTTTTGCATAATATAACCCTTGCAAATCTTTGCTTAAATTCATTTTATCATTTTTATCTTTCTTATCTTTTATTTGGCTAATCTCCGAATCAAGTTCATCAATTTTATCACTTATTTCTTTATCGCTCATTTTAATATATTCACTGTTTTTATATTTTAAAATGATATTTTCCAATTCAACTATCTCTGATAAAGACTTATTTAGTTCTTTAACTAAATTTAAATAACTAATCTTCCATAACTCTGGAGCTTCAGTTTTTGTCCTAATTGCATCATATAATTTTTTTTCTATATCTATTTTTTCATCTAATGTTTTTGCTTTTTCAATTCTATCTTCATATATTAAAGGTTCATATTTTAAAGCGTAACTAAAATCTTTTGAATAATCTGTATACCATTCATATAATTTACTATTTTTTACTTCTGCTTTTATATTTTCTAAAAGAACTTTATCTGATTCCACATCATCTACTGTATTATATACTTTTTTCCCTTCAACTTTAATTATATGATACCCATAATCTGTTTTAACAGGACCTACTATATCGCCAACATTTGCATTGAATGCTGCCTCAAAATATTCTGGAACTACTTGATTTTTCGCGACCCAATTTATACTACCACCATCTACAGCAGATTGTTTATCTATAGAATATTTTTTTGCTGCATCCTCAAATGAAATTTCCCCACTTTTAATTTCACTTAAAATTTTGTTTGCAGTAGACTCATCAGTAACTAAAATATGTTTGGTTAATATCTTTTCATTCCTTAATTTTATGTCTTCAAAATTGTTTTTTATATATTCATTTAATTCTTTCTCAGAAACCTTACCAATTGTTGAATCTATATATTTATAATATTCACTTGATGATAATGCATTTCTTAAATAATCTTTAAGCTTTTCCTCAGAACCAAAATAATTTATTATTTGATCTTTTGTCTGAGGATTACTTAAATATTGGGAAGCTAAATCTTCTACTTGTTGATTTATTTTATTTTCATCTATAACATATCCATTTTCTTTTGCATAATATTCAAGAATTTTATAATTTAGAAGTTCTTTTATTGTTGACAATCTATAATATGGCTCTTTCATTTTATCATATTGTTGCCCACTTTGTTGTAAAGAATTAATCCTATTTAAATACTCAATTTCAAACATTTTATCATCTAAAGAATAATCTTGCAAAACTTTACCTTCTTTTGTTAAATACCCTATTACATCTGAAAAAGAAAGAATACTAACCATGATTAATAGTAAAACTAAAACTACTTTTTTCATACTACACCTCCAAATTAAATATCTATTTTTGATTTAAAACAATTTTTCCCCATTTTTGAAATAGGAACAACATTTAATAAACTTTCGTTAAAACACATTGTTAAATCTTTGTCTAACCCTATTTTTTTCAGTTTTTGAGAATGAGTAGAATATTGCATTATTCTCGTATGTGGAATATTAGCCATATTCAATGCAATATATGATTCATCATTAAAATAAGTAATATCCTGTTTTGACAAAACGGAAAGAATCCTTCCTGCAGTAAATACATCTTCAAGTGAAACACGTCCATCCGTACCACTACATATAATTCCTATATCATCTATCTTTTTTGCTATAAGATATTGCAATGTTGCTTTTAAGTTCAATAAAGAAGTCGCAATAGTAATACCTTTAGAATTAGCTAATAATAGAGCTTTAGAGCCATTGGTGGTACATAATACTATTTTTTTATCTTTAAAATGTGCAGCATTTTTTAATATTTCTGAAGGTGAATTTGAATAATCAAATCCAGATATTTTCATAGCATTTCTTTCACCTACTAAAAGTGTATTATCTTCTTTAATCTTAAATGCTTCATCAGGATTATCCACCACAGATATATATTCAGCTCCAACAGATAATGCTGTTGCTATTGTTGATGTTGCTCTCAATGTATCTATAACAACATAATATTTATGAGTTTCCACACTTATTTCTGGTAAAAAATAGGTATATAACCTCATATTTCTTCCTCCACTGTTTTTGGATGAATTATTTTCTCTAAATCAAGGTGCCATGTTTCATTTAAATTTAATAGTCTCAATTTGTTTTCGTTAAATTCAATTGTAGTAACTGATGCATTATCTAACATAAAATGTCTATGTTGATTTAATGGTAAATTTAAAACCCAACAAATTATCGTTCTAATTAATAACGCATGTGAAACTATAACTATATTATCATTATTTTCTGCTATTACATTTTTTAATGCCTTGACACCTCTTTGCTGCACTTCACCTAAAGATTCCACACCATTAACAAATGCCCATGGATCATTTGACCACAATTCAAATTCTTTAGTAAAACGCTTTTTTACTTGATTTATATTATATCCATTCCATAATGATACGTGCACTTCCATAAAATCTTTTATAATTTTAGGCTCGGTTTTTATATTTTTGGCTATGGGTAACGCTGTTTTATAAGCTCTTTTTAATGGGGATGTATAAACCTTTGCAAAATGTTCATTTTTAAATCTTTTACCTAAATTTTCTGCCTGTTTTAACCCTATTTCGTTCAATTCTATATCGACATTCCCCTGCCATTTTCTTTCTAAATTCCAATCTGTCATACCATGTCTTACAAGAAATATTTTCAATGCCTATACACCTCAAATCTATTAAATATTTTATCATATTTTTGTAATTTTTTTATACATTTCCTTTATTTTATCTTTATTATATTCACCAGGAGTATTTTTAATATGAGAAGAACTCATTATTTCGTCAGAATATAATTCAAGTTCTTCCTCAGAAAATTCAATTTTTAAATCATATACACCTATTTTCTTCAAAAATTTTTCAAACTCCTCTAACGATCCAAATATTTTTTCTATAATTTTAGTTTTTTCAGGATTAAATCTTTTTACTTCATCTGCAATTAAAGGCAAAAAAAGAGCTGTTGCTTGGCCATGTCTTATTTTCTTATGGATAGTAATTCTATAACCCATAGCATGCGGAAGTATTGTTCCTGTTTGAGCAATTACCATACCTGCTAAGGTTGACGCTATTGCTAACTTTTCTCTAAATTCAATATTTTCAGGATTTTCAAGTGTTTGAGGTAAGTAATTATATATTAAGGTTATAGCCTCACGAGCAAGAATATTTGAAATTGTTGTGGATTTTTTAGAAAGAATTCCTTCAACTGCATGAGATAATGCATCTACTGCTGTTGTTATTGTTAAGGATTTATTCATTTTCACCATATATTTTGAATCCAAGTAAGAAACATCTGGAAAAATCAAATCACTTTTGAATCCGCTTTTTCTTCCATTTGGTTTTGTTAATACTGCATATTCTGTCACTTCACTCCCTGTACCTGCTGTTGTGGGAATAGTTACTATTGGTAATGCAACATCATAATTATTCATATCAAACAAATTATCTGGACTTAAGTCAGGATTAGCAGCTAAAACCGCAATTGCCTTTCCTGCATCCATAGGACTACCTCCACCTATAGCAATAACAAAATCACACTCATTCTTAATTGCTAATTCTTTACCTTTTAAAACCATTTCATACGTGGGGTTTTCACCTATTTCATCGTAATGAATATATGGTACATTAAAGTCTTTTAAAACAGAAAGCACATCGTCAAGAGCTCCTGTTATTTTTGCAGAATTTCTCCCAGTAACTATAATTGCCTTTTCTCCTAAAATCATTTCTTCTTTATGCTGAGAAATAATATCATTACCATAATATAACTTTGTTGGCATATAAAATTGCATATTGATGGCCTCCTTTGCATATTTTCTGTTATTTTTAATTTAATTATATCATATATTATAAAAAAATTGAGGCTCTCGCCTCAATGTGATGATTTTATTTTTTTTCAATATTTTCCACTAATTTATTCAATATATCACTATATTCAAATTTCTCATTTTTATATATAAAATATTCCTCATTATGAAACTCTATTTTTGATTTTTCAAGCAACTTTGAATTTTTTCTTTTAAAACCTATAAAATTAGATTTGAATTTTATAGGTACTTTAAGCTCTTCAAAAAAAATTATTATATCTTCTGCAATTTTTGTTCTAATTAAATCACCAAAAGAATCATGATATGGACCTACTACTACATTTTCCCTTTCTTTGCCATATAAACATATTCCTAGTCTTATTACCTTCTTTCCTGAGGCTTCTATTATTTCAGTCATTTTTGATACTTTTTCAACTGCCTCATCTAAAGATTCTGGAATATATTCTTTATTTTTATACATTTTTTCAAGAGTTGAATTTTTAAGTATTACTGTTGGATGTATCCTAACGCTTTTTGCTTTTAAAAGTGTCGTTATCATAGCCGAATTTATATCTTTATTATATGTACTCTTAGGTAACCCTGTCATCAAATGAATGCCATAATCAATATTATTTTTCTCAAGCAATTCTATTGCGTTCCATACATCTTCTAAATCATGTGGTCTATTGGCAGCTTTTAAAACATCATCAAAAAAAGATTGTACCCCAATTTCAATAAAATTGATATCGTATTTTCTTAATATTTCTATTTTTTCTTCTGTAATTTCTTCTGGTGATGTTGAAAATCGTATTCCATAAGATTCACTATTATTAATTTTTTCTTGAGCCCAATCTAAATAAAATTGCATTTGAATATTAGACATTCCAGTAAAAGTTGAACCATAAAAAGCTATATATGTTTTTTTATTTTGCGGAAAATACTTTATATATCTATAAAATGTCGCGTTTAATTCTTCTATATTGGGTTTTAATTTTATACCTGTTGCTGAATATTCATTACAAAAAACACAAATCTTTTTACACCCTGCATGTGGAATAAAAATTGGCACTATATACTCTCTGGACATACACTCACTCCCAACGTATAAAAAAACGGTGGAATTACCACCGTTTTTTTATTTTTCTATACCAATTAATTTTTTTACAAAGTTCGGTAAAGCAAAACTTGCAACATGAATTTCTTCATTGTAATACTTTAATGTATCTCTCTTTTCAAAACTTCTTACTTTTTCTGGATCAAAATCTTTTAATGGATCTAATCCTTTTGATGCAAATGTATAGCTCCACATTCCAGAAGGATACGTTGTCATGAATCCCATATATACTTTTGTAATAGGAAATGCACTCTTTATCCTGTTATATGCAATTCCAACCCATGCTCTATCATAAAAAGGATCTTCTGTCTCCGCTGAAAACACTCCATTTTCTGTTAATGCGTTATTACATGCTTTATAAAAATCTTCTGTAAATAAATGTCCTCCTTCACCTGCAGTAGGATCTGTAGAATCAACAATAATCACATCAAAATAATTTTCAAATTGTTTTACATATTCTGCACCATTTTCGTTTACTATCTTTAATTTAGGATTATTAAATTCCACACTTGTTGTAGGTAAATAATTTCTTGCTGCTTCAATTACCATAGGGTCTATTTCACACAATATAACTTCTTCAACAGATGGATGTTTTAAAGCTTCTCTTGTAGAACCACCATCTCCACCACCAATGATTAATACTCTTTTTGGATTAGGATGAATGAACATTGGCACATGCACTAACATTTCATGATACATAAATTCATCAACTTCTGTTGTCATTGTAATACCATCTAATGAAAAAACTCTTCCCAACTCTGGATTTTCAAAAACATCAACTCTCTGATATTCACTTTGACCTGAAAATAAAACTCTATTCATTTTCATAAATAATCCAACATCTCCACCTGTATACCATTCCATATATAATAAATGTCTACCTGGTTCAAGATTCTTTTCCATTTTTACCCCTCCTTAAACTTCCACTTTATGTGGTGAATTTTCATCAATTCCGATTTCCTCATATACCCCTCTTAAATGTTCAATTGTTTGTGCTCTTTGAGAATCAAATGCTTTTTTTAAAAATTCAAAACTTTTCCACGGATCTACATGATCCCCACAAGTATAAATATCAACAGATGCATATCCGTATTCAGGCCATGTATGAATTGCAAAATGCGATTCAGAAACAATAACAGCTCCACTCACCCCATGGGGCAAAAATCGGTGGAAAGTTGAAGTCACAATTGTAGCTCCCGATTCAATAGAAGCTTTTTTCATTAATTCTTCAATTTTATCTACATCATCTAATATATCTTTATCACATTCATAAAATTCTGCTATAATATGTCTACCTAATGATTTTGCCATATACAACCCTCCCCATGGAATTTTTACTGTATTTCTATCCATAAAATTTTTGCTTTTTTCTTTTTGCTGGAATTTTTTATATAATGTATTTTGTCTGATTTAAAATAAAATGCATCTCCTGTTTTCGCTTTATATTTAACATCATCTAACCATAATTCAATATTTCCTTCTAAAATATATCCAAATTCCGAACCTTCATGATAATTTTCTTCTTCTGTTTGACTCATTGGTTCTAATTCCACTATCATCGGTTCAATCCTTTTTACTTCCGTATCAGTCATAAGTAACTCTTCTTTTACACCTTCTGGTGTATCATACATTGGTACTCTTTCAGATTTTTTATATATAATCTTTTTTTCTTCAAAATCAGAAAAAAACTCTTTTAAATTAGTTCCTAATGCTCTTAAAATCATTTCTAAACTTTCAAGAGTAGGTGAAGTTAAATCCCTTTCTAATTGCGAAATAAACCCACGCGTTAAATCGGCTCTTGTTGCTAACTCTTCTTGAGTCAAACCTCTTGAAAGTCTTAATCTTTTAAGCTTTTCACCTATCTTCATAATATCACCTGTATTTTTAATATATCTTTTTTGTTTTTTATAATAAGCACATATAATCTTTTATTTAAGCCTATTACAAAATATTTAATAATTTCTCACGCGAATAAAACGATATTTTTTTCTCTATTATGTGTACTATAATAAACAATACGTTTATTATTATATTCTTTTTTTCTTTTATTGTCAACATTATTTCTTGTCAAAATCGTATTTTTAATATTAAATGTTTTTTACAATATCCTTTGTTTTTTAGATGAATTAATGTTATAATTGTATCAGACGATATAAAATATGAGATAATCCAGGAGGTAATTTTTATGGATAATATAAAAGTAAAGGTTATATATGAATCAGATAATCAAATTTTTGAAAGGATATTTTCAAAGGATCAATTTAATAATTTTAATGAATTAGTTAACTTTTTTCAAACAGAAAGAAGAAACTCTGTTCTTACTGGAATGAAAATAAATGAAAAAGAAATTCCTATGAAATTTTATGATGAAATAAAAAATGCTTTTTTCGAAGGTGGAGAAGAAATAGAATTGATTTTTGACGATTTATATGGCCTTGTTAGAAAATTACTGTTAGAAGGAGAACAGTATATCTATAAAATTGAAAACTCTTTAAGTTCTATATCAAAAGAGGTCATGTTAAATACTAAAGAGGGACACAAGATGATTAATGCTTTAGCTGAAGGGTTACAGGCTATGAATACGATACTTTCACAGGCTTCAAAAGTGTTAAATAAACCCTTCATAACAAAAGAAGAAATGGACAAACAAAAAGAAATTTTGGAAAAAATTATAGAATCACAAAATATTTCTGATAATGTAGAAATCTCTGATATACTTGATTACGAATTTTCTGAAATTTTGGAAATTTTCAAAAAAGCATTTCAAAGAGCTATTGGTGAAATCGAGTGAGGTGGTTAAATGTATCAACCAAATAATTTCCAAAATGCAAATAGTTATGTAGAAAATATGGTGAAAACTGCCAGTCCGGCAAAACTGGTAGAATTATTATATTTAAATTCAATAGAAAGGCTAAATAGAGCTATCAACATGATAAAAAACAAAAAAATAGCCGAGGCACATAATCAAATTGTCAGAGTCGAAGATATTATTATGGAATTAAATTTATCTTTAGATATGGAAAAAGGCGGAGAAATCTCTAAAAATTTAAGGTCTCTATATAACTACATGTATAGGCGGCTTTTAGAAGCAAATTTAAACAAAAACATTGAGATTTTAGAAGAAATAAAATCTTTATTAAACACTCTATTAGAAGCATGGCGAGAAGCTATGAAACAGGCTGGAAACGTGATAAAACAACAGGTTAACCAACCAACAAGAAAAGGATTAGATATTTCAACATAAAAACTGGCTTAAAAGCCAGTTTTTATGTTTTTAGGTTAAATCTAAAATTTTATTTATAATTATGTTATAATTTATAATAGAAACACAAAAAGGGGGGATTTTTATGGAATTTAAAAAAGCTTCTGAAGTTCCTAAGATTGCTATTGTTGACCTGGTGAATCAAACTTTCAAAGATTATACCGTTCCCATTAATTGGACAATAACCTCATTTGAGCATGATTTGAGAGAAAATTCAATCTCTTTAGATGATTCTTATATTGTTTATGAAAAAGATAAACCAATAGGTTTTTCATTAGTCTCTATTAGAGGAGTAAGAGGAAGAATTGATGCTTTTGGTTTTTTAAAAGAATTTAGATTAAAAGGATATGGTTCTGAACTTTTATACTACACCACCGAAAAAATGAAATGGAAAGGTATTACCAAGATAACTCTGGAAGTTGTTAATGAAGAAATTAATGCAAAGAAATTTTATCAAAAACATGGGTTCAAAGAAAAACGCATATTGGAAAGTTTTATCAAATATTTAGATAAAATAAATAAACCAAAATTCAAATATACAATAACAGACCATAAATGGATTCATGATAGAGCTGTTGAAGCTTTACATTATATTGGAAGAAATCCAAATTGGCAAAGAGAACCAAAAACTTTAGAATTATCAAGAGATAGGTATCAAATGGAAAAAATAATCCAAAAAGGATTTACTATAGGATATGTTGTTTGGGGAACAACAAAAGAAGGTGCTTTTATCGTTGATACTTCGCCAATAATCGACCCAACAAAATACGAAGAAATTTTAGAAGATTTGCTAAATAGATTTGCTGATTTAAATTTTAAAAATGTAACTATTGTCTCTTTACCAGAAAATGATCCATTATATTCATTGATAAAAAAATATGAATTTACTCCTTTTTTAAAACAAATAGAAATGGAAAAACGGATTCACTAAAAAAGCAGCGTAAATCACGCTGCTTTTTTTAAAAATCATAAATTATTTCAAAAATCTAAAATGATATTTTTCAATTCAACAATTAAATTTATTTTCAGAATACTATTCAGAAATAGGTTTTTACATAAAACCTCACATACTACCAATACGTTTTCTTAAATAAAATATTTTAATATTATTATACCCACTCTTTTCTTAAAATTCCCATTATTATTTCATCATGATATATTCCATCTCTAAAAATCTCTTCTCTTAATACTCCTTCAACCTTAAACCCTATTTTTTCATAAGATCTAATCGCTCTTTTATTAAAACTAAATACACTTAATTTTACTTTATTTATATTCATCTCATTAAAAACAAAATTAACCAATAATTTCATAGCTTCAGTTCCATATCCTTTATTCCAAAATGGTTTTCCTATAAAAATACCAACCGTCGCTACAGAATTTTTCCAATCAATTTCATTAATTCCACATCCACCTATATATTTATTATCCTCTATTTTTTCAATTGCAAAAGTATATTTTCCGCCATTATCAGGATTAATACTTTCATACCATTTTTCTTCATCTTCATAACGAAATGGAAAGACTATTCCTGGATTTATATATTTTCTTACTTCTAAATCATTAATATATTCTAACGTTTTATCTAAATCTTTTTTTGAATACGCTCTCAACTTAACTAAATACCCCGTCATTTCATATCCCCTCCTTGTCTATATTGCGAAAATTATATCAAAATATCTTTGTTATGTCAATTGTTTTTTCACGTAATATTTCATATAATGATATTTTTTAGTGGTATAATAATATAAAATGTTATTCGGGAGTGATTTTATGATTTTTGATACAATAGCAGCTATTTCTTCTCCTTTAGGAACAGGAGCCATTTCTGTTATAAGGCTTAGTGGAACAAAAGTTTTAAAGTTTATTGATGAAATATTTAATATAAAAAATCCCGAACCAAAAAAAATGTATTATGGGTGGATCAAAAAAGACAATGAAATATTAGATGAAGTTACATGGGTTTATCATAAAGGGCCAAAAAGTTATACTGGTGAAGATATGCTTGAAATTTTTGGTCATGGCGGTATCTTAGTAACAAAAAAAATTTTAAATTTAATTTTATCCAAAGGTATTAGAGAAGCTTTACCCGGTGAATTTTCAAAAAGAGCTGTAATGAATAAAAAAATGGATTTAGTAAAAGCTGAAGCTATAAACGAATTGATCCATGCAAACTCTGATTTTGCTTTAAAAGCTGCGGCTAATCAAATGGAAGGAAAACTTTCACAAAGAATAAAAAAGTTAAAAAATGAATTGTTCAATATTGCCGCAAGAATTGAAGTTGAAATGGATTATCCCGATGATTTTGAGGTTGATAATTTTGAATTTCTTAATTCTTTAAATTTTATAATGAATGAATTAGAATACTTGTATGAAAATGCTGATAATGGTATATCTGCTATTGATGGCATAAAAATGGCAATAGTTGGAAAACCAAATGCTGGAAAATCAACATTATTAAATGCCTTACTCAGAAAGGATAGAGCAATAGTAACAGATATTCCCGGCACTACACGTGATACCATTGAAGAAAATCTTAATATTAGAGGTATTTATATAAAATCTATTGATACTGCAGGAATACGAAGAACAGATGATATTGTTGAAAAAATAGGTGTTGAGAGATCTATAAAGGCTATTGAAGAATCAAAATTAATTCTATTTGTTCTGGATAATATCACAGGTATTGAAGAATACGATATTGAAATTTATGAAAAACTAAAAAATTTAAAAAATAAAGAAATTATTATTGTAATTAATAAATCAGATATTAAAAATGAAGATAATTTTGAAATTCCATGGAAAGATCATGATATTGTCAGAATCTCTGCTTCAAGTGGAAATATTAAAAATCTTGAAGATTTAATATATAAAAAACTTAAAAATAATGTTATTACAAATGAATTTACTCTTATTAACGAAAGACAAAAATTATCAGTGAAAAAGGCTATTGATTCAATAAAAAAAGCTATTGAAAGTATAGAAATCGGATTAACAAATGATGCTATAATGTTTGATGTTAGAAAAGCTATTGAAGGATTAAACGAATTAACTGGTGAAGATTATACAGAAACACTCCTAGATAACATTTTTGGAAACTTTTGTGTGGGAAAGTAGGTGTATATATGAATTATTTAATATTGTCAATTATATTTGGATTAATACCTTTTTTTCAACTATTTATAAAAGGCTGGTTATTTTTTCTCATTTCATTAATATTATTCATAATTTTTTATCATATTCTAAAAAACAGAGGAAAACAAGCGTTTTCATTTCTAGCTGCAACTATTCTTGGAAGCGAAGCATTTGCTTTGCTTTTTGGGTTCACTAATTTTTTCATTTTGTTTTATCTATTAGTTGTTTCTGGTATTTTTTTAGTTGCGGCTAATGAGGAAAAAAAATTTGATATTTTAAAAGAACATATTAAAAATAACAATTTTAATTTTAAAGATTGGAATTTTTATCATTTGTTTTTTGGTCGTGGGGAAATTTCTTCCCTAGAAGAAATTGGAAAATTAATTTCTTCCACATTTGCAATCGGAGAAAACCACATTGCATATTCTCTTAAAACACCAAATGGTGATTATTATAATCAAATAATTTCAAAAGAGGATATTGAGTCGTATAATTTATATGATATAAAAGGGAAACAAGAATTATACTATGCAAAAATGCAGGATTTGTTTATACCCAATAAACAAATAAGAACTTTACATAAACCATATTTGGAAAGTTTTTGCTTAACTATTTTATTAAAAAATGGAGAGTTAATTTCATTTTATGAAGAACCTGATGTACTTCAAAAAATAATTAAGAATTTAGATGATTTATAACTTGTAAAAATCTTGAAATATTTTTTTACTTGACTGGTAATGATTTTTGTGGTATTATAATTCTCGGACGTCTGATTAAGATTGACGTGTCGGAGCGTAGCGCAGATGGTAGCGCGCCGGTCTTGGGAACCGGAGGTCGCTGGTTCGATCCCAGTCGCTCCGACCAGAAGGTGGCGACTTTTTAAAAGTGCGGCTGTAGTTCAATTGGTAGAACACTGGCCTTCCAAGCCAGGGGTTGCGAGTTCGAGTCTCGTCGGCCGCTCCAGCGCCCATAGCTCAATAGGATAGAGCATTGGATTTCTAATCCAAGGGTTGGGGGTTCGAGTCCCTCTGGGCGCGCCACCTTATTTTTATTTAGTGATGGTGGCATTAGTTCAGTGGTAGAACGCCTGACTGTGGATCAGGATGTCGTGGGTTCAAATCCCACATGCCACCCCAAACAAAAAAGCGAGAGATAATCTCTCGCTTTTTTGTTATTTT